>CAZCKG010000217.1:0-4430 GCA_964498825.1 uncultured Methanosarcinales archaeon | reverse complement strand
TCCTATCGCGGGAAACTGATAAATACTTTTAAAACTGAAAATAACGGATTACGCGATATCTATTCAGGCTCTTCACTGAAAAGATGCCTGAAGATATTGTATTTATCAAGATTTATGAAGGTATACACTATGGCAATGTCTAAAAAAGATATGGATAAGAAGAAGATCGCTAAGAAGGAAAAGATGGGAGAGCTGGAAAAAATGGCTTCCGCAGGCAGCAAGGACGCAAAGAAGAAGCTTGCAAAGGAAAAGAAGAAAAAATAATCCCTTAATATTAATTATATCTTTTTTTATACCAATATGAGAAGATCAGGGGCCTATTCCTCCTCGATCCGCTCAATTTTATTATTCAAACTGTATTTCTCTATAATTAGCTGGAAAATATGAATTAAGCCCGAAATCCTATTTTTTACTTGTTGATACCTTATAGTGCAATTTCAATGTTTGATATTTTAATAGAAGCAAAACAAGAGGGCTGCTTATTGTTGCTGTTACATCACAACTCCTAGAAAATCTCCGAGTTCCTGTGATCCCAAAGCGGAACTCGTGAAGCGGAACTTGGATGACAAAACACAGATAGTGACATTTTTAAAATTTATCGTTTATCATTTATATATTTCTTTACTTTTATTTTTACAAAGTTTTATATACTTGAAAAGAGGGAGTTTATTTGGTGATTATTATAGAAACCATAAGTTTGTCAGATGCTTTCAAGTATCCATTCAAAACACCAAAAAAGCTTCTATATGCACTTTTGTTACTCATTCCGATTTTGGGATGGCTTGTACTCTTTGGTTATGTTGTAAGGCTGGTTAATGAGTTTATCGAGGGAAGGTATGAAGAACCTATTGATATCGATTTAATAGAAGATCTGAAATTTGGAGCTATTACTTTCGTGAAAGCTCTTCCTTTCATTATCGCATACATGATTGTAATTTCTGTCATAGGTTATATCAGTTCAACCCTTGGAGATTTAATTGACTTGCTTCTCAGGTTATTCGTGATACCTATTCTTTCAGTTAACTTCTTCAGAAAGCAAACAATTGAGTCTTTCTTTGAGTTTGACATCTTCAATGTTGCCAAGGAGAACCTGGAAGATTTTATTATGGCATCGCTGAAACAGCTTGTCGTTTATATAGTCTTTGCAATCCTTTCAATCATACTGATAGGCATACCAGGATTGTTATTTACAAGTTCAATATTCATTGCAAACTTCTATGGAAGGGTTGTTGTACAAAAGAATACCATAGATTTCAAAACCCCGATTAATGAGCCGTCATCAGTCTAAATACTACATTATTCAGTTTAAGGCCTGATTTTTCCTGGCCTGATCATATTTTTTTTGACTTGTTCCCCGGATTCTTCTATTTGGCTCTTAAAAGAGCCGCTCGCTTAGGCGAGCGTATGCGGCTAGAAGTTAAACATCGAGTATGGGAGATAAATAGAAAAACGTAAAAAGCCCTTTTCCTGTTGAATTTCACCCTCTTCAATTTCTCAACTCATCTGCAGAGGATCTACTTTCATATACTCTCTCAGCACGGTAGTAGCATAACTTCCCTTGGGAAGCATGAATTCCAGTTCTGCTTTTGATTTTCCGGGACTTAGTTCGTCTTCTGCAACCTCGAACTTTGGTTCTACCTGCAGGAGAACTTCCCTGCGCATACCTTTTGAACTCATTTCAGGAATTTTTTCGATATTGAAGCCTTTCAAATGTACATTGAGTTCCTGAAGAACTTCTTGCTCTATCTCTCCGGGAATCCCGGAAGCAAACTCCGTACTATGACCAGGGAGTGGAGCAGTTATAAAGGCACGGTTTCTTTTTATCAGACGGTTCATGGCAGTTACTGTTTCAGCTGTAACCTTTTCTGTCTTTGATGAGTCCGGCATTCCTGCTTCATTTTTGAAACAGACAATGTCGCCTTCTACAGCCTGGTTTAGGGAAAGACCTTTTTCGAGCCTGCGGCAGAGAATTATATTGTATATAAAGGATTGGTAGCCATGTACGAACATCTTGTACAGGTTTTTCGGGAGAACAAGGAATGAACCTGCAAAGTCATCAGGATTTGCGATAAGGTGATTCATCATAGCCCTTTCGTGGCCCAGGCGAAGAGGATAACTTTTCAGGCCTTCTTTGAAATCACGGGTCTCTTTGACGAACTGGCGAGCTTTTTTTGTTTCCTCCGGCTCATCAGGAAATGGCTCGGCAATATAAAGCAGGGCAGCTTTTTCAAAATCTCCTTCAACAATAGCTTTTCCTACCAGATGGGTAACCGGACGGACAGAGCCAAAACGCTGGATTCCAAAGAAATTAGGAACCCCTCCCTGACTAAGAATGCCATCTGTAGTCTTTTCGAGAAGTTTTTTTGTCTCTTCTGGAGAGTAATCTATATTCCTGATAGTAATTATGAAATCATTTCCCCAGAGATCTCCAAGTTCTATTGATTTTCGGGAGCGGCCCAGAACTTTCAGCTCGATGTCTTTTAAATGAACTTTCTCAATTTTAGAGGCATCAAGATCAAAAATACTGATTTTTTGCGTGGTAATGGCACGTTTGTCTTTTGTACCTGCAACACTAATTCGTTTCTGGCTTATCTGCAGAATTTTTGCAAGAGTCCGGGTAAAGTGGTGGGTATCCCAGTCACGCTTCACAAGCTCGAGAATGAGATATTTACCCTCCTCTCCTTCTTCTCTGTTTGTAATCTCTTTAACAACAAAGTCCTCTACTTCCTGGCGGAGCTGCCCTCCCAGGCCTTTAGTATCTGTAGAATAGAGACTGATTCCAATCTTTTTTTCGATTTCAGGAACTTCCATGAATTGCAAACACTCCTCTATGATATATTCTTTATGGCATATTTAGTACAGTTAAAAAAGTAATTCGAATAAAGGTAATAGTAATTGAAAGCTTGCAAAAATATTTGATGCAGTTGAACTGCTATTGTCAGTAAAATTCAGTTACAGATTATGGTTTACAGGAAAAGTTCACTGATATTACTAACTTTCAGTTACTATTTTTGATTACTACTTATATCAATATTTTTAGTATGACATTTATTGTATTATTATCATTATTCTTAATTATCACTTCTATACTTTTATTGTCACTGTTATTTACTATCTTGTTATTATTTCCTGGGATTGATGTCGATAACTTCTACCTTCGTTGTGTTTGAGAAGGTCCAGCTCCTGTGTGTTTCGTTCTCTTCAAAATCCTGAACTTTTGCCTGAGCTGTTTGTCCTGGAAGTCCTCCTGCGTAAAGGCTGGAAGTAGGGTCAAGCATTAGCCAGGAACCGTATTCATCAGTCAGGTAATTTACGTCAACGTTTCCGTAATAAGCTCTAATCCCTTTGACTGCGGCTTCGATTTCACTCGTTTCATTGCCTAGATAGACAGCTGCAAAAGCATGGGTATCTGTCAGGTAAACTCGAGTTGTACCTCCTACGGCTTCGAGCATGGATGAGAGAAGAATTGCCTGGTCTTCGCAGTCTCCTGCACCTACTTTCAGAGTAACATTTGCAGACTCCCATACATCGTTACCTCTTGGATCGCTGACGTATTCGATATTCTCTTTTACCATATCAAAGAGAGCACAGACCTGATAAATATTATAAGCTCCGGGATATGATCTGGCCACTTCAGCTGCCTCATTCCTTACGTCAGGTTCTGCCGGCTCTACCAGTCGGTTTATGGTTTCAAAGTAATAAGCAGGATTATATCTGTATTTTGGGGCAATTTTTTCATGCATAGGTTTCAGATTTGTCGTGAATCCGTCAAGGAAATATGGCTTGTACTCGTGCCATTTCCCTTCCGAGGTCTCGGCAAGTAGCCAGAGGACTATATTGAAGGTAGCTTTTTCTTCTTCAGGCACGTTAACCGCAATTACTCCCAGAACCTTCTCTTCGCCTGGGGCAATCAAAGATCCACAATCTTCAGAATATGTCTTTTTTTCTGAAGCATTAACCGAAACCCCGTATCTGTCAATAAAGATTGAATTTCGGCCTTCATTTTTAATGCTGACTTTAATATAGCTTATTCCTCCCTGGAAAAAATCTGAAGTCTGATAATTACTGCTCAGGGAGAATCCAGGCTGTAGGGGAGTTCTCAAAATAGGGGTAAGTTCGTTTTTCTGGAGGGAGTAACCAGGCATTGCCGGAAATGTAAATAAAGCCGGTTGAGGTATGAAAACTTCTTTCTGGCTTTCATATTCCGGGTTTAATCCAAGGCAGCTTTTTAAATCAATTGCGAGTACTTTCATTGAATCCGAAAATAAAGATCCGGTCATTGTTATCAGTACAAGGCATATGCAGAAAATTGCAATCTTCAAGGCTGCTTTTTTTTCCGAAACTTCAGTTTCCTTCATTTATGCCCTCCTGAATCGAATATATGCAGAATATATGCAGAATATATGCAGAATATATGCAGAATATCTTCC
>CAZCKG010000216.1:0-4469 GCA_964498825.1 uncultured Methanosarcinales archaeon | reverse complement strand
AAAAAATGAGGGTGGATGAAGAAGCGTTTTACAGGGATATTCTGGTTGCAGAAAGGAATTACGTGAAGACTAAGAAGTTCTGGGAATAAGAGGAAAATAGTGGTAAAATCTCTAATCTATTTATAAAAGTAGATGTTTAGTCATTATTACTACAGCTAAATACAGTGATCATTTTAAAGATATCCAATGCTGTTTTCCGAGGATGACGAATGTCCAATGAACTGATTATGGATATACCAGAGATACCGCCAGAAATTATTGATGCAGCAATTAACCAAAAACTAGCTATATTCATGGGAGCTGGTGTTTCCAGAATCATTGGGTGCAAAAATTGGAGTGAACTGGCAAGCAATTTAATCAGTACTTGTTTTAATACAAAAAAAATTGATGGTTCAGAATCTCGACTTATTAATTATAAAGAAATGCAAACTCTATCTCAAATTGATGATCCTAAAAAAGTCATAACAATATGTGAAAGAATTCTCGCTTCAAATGGATTTGAAGACAAATTTTATCAGTCTTTTGAGGAATCACTTGCTGGAAGAGAGGAACTTATAAAATCTCAAGACATTTATTCTGAAATTTATGGTATTCCTGCACTATTTATTTCTACGAATGCCGACACACATCTTCATCAAAAATTTGATGAAAATCTGAGCTTAAACAATATCATTTACAAACGTAAAGATTTTGATTTTCAGAATTTGGGCATTTCTAAAATTTATCAAATTCACGGTACAATACTGGATAGAAGCTCTCTTATTTTTAGAGTTCCTGATTATATTAAGCAATACAGAGATGATAATTTCAGAACTTTTTTAGAAACAATATTCACTGACTTCGTTGTTTTATTTGTTGGATATGGATTAGGAGAATTCGAGGTCATTGACTTTTTAATTTCCAAGAATGATTCTGGTATTATTAAATCAGAAAATCAAAAAAAAGAGAATTTCATTCTTTTGCCTTTTTTCCAGAACGAAGAAAATATTCTTAAGTTTGAACAGTATTATTATCAGTCTTTGGGAATCAGAGTTATTCCTTATGCTAAAGATGAAAATGGATACAATCAATTGTTTAATGTTCTCAAAAACTGGAATGAAAAAATCTCGTCTGATACTCCTATAGTAGTCAAGTTAAACAAGAAAATAAATGATGTTATACTAAACTTTGAACAAAGTAAAGTGAGTGAAGTTTTTAGTGTTTTAAGGCCACGGTCTCCACAGGAACTCTATTTTCTTAAACAACTTGCTTTGACAGAATCTCCAATGACATGGTTTAATATATTATTTGAAAAAGGCTATTTTAATCCTGCTGATATATTATTTGAGGGCAGATCTGCTAGAATCGTATTTATTTTGATATTTTTGAAAAACATCTCAAAATTATATTCTCAAAATCCTTCTATTAAGGACTTTGATTCATTTATAGACGTCTTAGACTCTCTTTTAGCTTACAAAGATCAATTTGGGCAAAGAATTGAAAATGAATTTATAGATTACAATATTTTAGATATTATTTTTTTACTTCCTTCTCAATTTATTTCTAATTATTATATCGAATTCATTAGGACTTGTTTGACCTCGGCTTATGATACAACTTTAATATCTTCAAAAGTTTGTGAAACTATAATGCCTAAATTATTAAGAGAAGGAAGCAGAGAGCAAGTTACAAAATTGCTGGATATTGTTTTTGATTACAAAAAGAATGATGAGCGCTCTTGGATTCAATTTCAGTCACTAATGAGTGATAACATTTCACTCGATGATTCATATTGGCTTGATGAATTATTAAAGGCAAAATTTGAAAAAATTAATGAACTGTATGGGGTTGAGGCGGCGCAAATTGCTCTTGACAAAGTATCGAAAATAATTGATGATAATTTTTCTGAATTTGGATACGCAACGCTTCCTATACTTGATGAATCATGGGATTCCCTATCTTTTGAATCTTATTCGTATACTCTAGTTTCTTTTATTATAAAGATTTTTGAGTCCAGTAAATCGAACGATATTCAGGATATAATCTCTGATCTACTTGCTAGAGAACATCCAATATTTAGAAAAATCGCTATTTATACAATAAGTTCTCGCTATGAAGGGTTCAAGAGCCTTTTTTGGAGCATTGACAGTAATCCTCTAGAAATTCCTGAAATCGAAACAGAGCTGTATTCTCTGTTTGAACTCAATTGCATATCTTTTACTGGTGATGAAATCACTTCAATTATTAACTGGATTGAAACAAAGGATTTTAATTATATTTACAAAAATGTTGAAGATCAAGAGAAAATTAAGGTGGAAATTGCTTATATTAAAGAGAAATGGTATCGTTCTCTTATAAAAACTGACAATATTGATGTCATCACAAAGTATGAAGAGTACAATGAAATATGTACTTCCAGATTAACTCTTCCAGATTCTACTTGTCGGATGACAACAGTGGTAGAAGGCGAGAATTCAATTGATGAAAGTTTTGACGTTTTTAAAAAATCAATTATAGATATTGTAGGTTACCTTAATAATATCAATACAGAAGAGTGTAAAAAACCTTCTAAATTTGCTCTATCTTCAGAATTTGCAAGTTATGCATCGACAAATCCAGAAAAATTTACTGAAAATCTCTCTCTTTTCCTTAGTATCGATAGGATTTATCAAAATTCACTGTTTAAAGGACTCATTGAGGCTTCCAAAAGAAACGAAAGTTTTGATTGGAATGAAGTTCTTAACTTTATATCTAAAATTTTCCAAAAAGAAGAATTTTGGGTAGAAGAAGATTGGGAGGGTTATTCTAATAACCTCGTCTATAATATTTCATATCTGATTTTTAAAGGACTTGAAAGTAAAGAATATCCATTTGATGATCTGCTTTTTCCTTCTATAGAAAAAATTCTATTAACTCTTTCGAGCAAAACTGTTTCCGACTCAATTAACAACTCGATTCAAGGGATTTTATACTCTAAAAACTATATAATTTATTCTTCTATGGTAAGTTATTCTCTTAGATGCTCTGATTGTGTAACATATGACAGTGCTAATCTTGGATGGGAAATCATAAAAGAGGATTTTACTAAGCGTTTAGATAAAAGCTCCGCCCCTTCTATTGAATTTTCGTTTGCAATAGGAAGCCGTTTAGAGTCTTTACTGTTTCTTGACAAAAATTGGGTACTAAATAATATCGATTTAATGTTTCCTCAAGAAGAGAAATATTGGGAAGCTGCCATGAAAGGTTTTCTCTGTAATAATATCTCAGTTTCTCAAGTGTTGTACGAAGTCCTTAGAGATAGTGGTAACTATTCCAAAGCTATCCAGCACAGCTTTGATGAGAGAGAAGTTGCTGAAAATCTTGTTTTCCATGTTTGTTCTCGTTATCTAGCAAAAAAAGAATCATTAGAGAATAATAATAGTTTGATTTTCCAATTGCTGAACTATAAAAATGTCAAACAGCTTTTAATTCTCATCAATTTTGTTTCTAAATCTAAAGATAGTGTGGAAGATTATAAGAATTTAGTTCATAGTCTATGGGGCAAGTTATATGAAATTCTGTCAAAAGAAGAAAAGAATCCTGAATATCATATAGTCATAAGACGTTTATTTAAATGGTTGGAAATATTTGATGAATTAGACGAATCATTAGTTGAATGGTTAAAAATATCAGCACGTATAAATAATATTTCTCTTGTTCAATTTCCGAAAGATCTACTAAAATATGTCTCTAAGTCTCCATTTTGGGTTGGAGATATTTTTCTTGAAAGTCTCACCTCTGGTAACACAATTTATTCTAAAGAACAAGATGTAAGAGATTTGGTAAGCACTCTCTTTGAAAATGGTGCAAAAGAATCTGCAAATAAGATATGTTTCCATTCTGTTAGGGAAGGTTTTGATTTTCTTCAGGATATCTATGAAAGATACAACCCAGATATCTGACATTTCGTTCATGTTTCTATAAAACAATATTTATTTTCAGGTGCAATCGCAGAATGTCCAATCGAAAGATTTGAGGGGCGGCTGGGGCAGAAATATTATAAAAAGGCTGTCTCGCTTCGACTCATATTTGTTCTTAGGTTATTTTGTAGATCTGCTGACAGTTTAAGGCTATCAAACACTTTTTTTCATGTATTCTGGAAAAACCGCGCTTTAGCGCGGAAAATAGCCGTCTGAGGATGGCTAATAAGGTTTTCTGAGCTTAGATTTTTTTCATTCTCAAATATCTGCCTCTCCAATCAGGATTTGCTCTTATGCAAGAAGAAAAAAATCTTGGGAGCAATTAAGCTATTTTTGTGGAGTTTTACTAAGTAAAAAGTCTTATAATCCTTTTTTGGACTGAGAGAGAATTTTTAGAATTTTTTTGGAGCAAAAGGCAATTTGTTTGCTGAGGAATTAATAAATCCTTGCCATATTGACGAAATCAAAACAGAAATTAAAGTAATCCAGGCATAAAAAGAATGACTTTGTTTACCTCAATTCATATCCTCA
>CAZCKG010000215.1:0-4475 GCA_964498825.1 uncultured Methanosarcinales archaeon | reverse complement strand
TGAGCAACATTTTGTGGACTTCTGCGGAGCGAAGTAATATTCTCTACTATTTCGTCTCATACATGGAGCATGAAACGAAATATGGAATTAATCAGTGCCGATCATAACATTTGAAGCTTTAACGATTGCGTAAACGCTGCTTCCTTCTTTTAACTTCAGACTTTCAGCTGAGGTCTTTGTGATGATAGAAGTGATTTCTGCTCCGCCTGGTAATTCTATTACAACTTCAGAATTGACTACACCTGTGGAAATACTTTTAACCTTACCTTTTAAGACATTGCGTGCACTTAGTTTCATTCCTTGCTCCTCCATAGTATATTTATTTATACTTAGTGAATTTCACTCAAATTCCTATCTTTAAATATATAAATATTTTGGTCATTGTTACGATTTTATATCATTTAGGCCACTTATATACAATTAAAGAATTAAGTTTATAATTATCTTTATTTGGCCCAATCTTGAAAATGGAATTTGGTAATATACTGCTTACTAATTTTCATGCATGGAGTATGAAACGAAGTTGTGAATTAGTCAGTACCTATCATCACATTTGAAGCCTTAACGATTGCGTAAACACTGCTTCCTTCTTTTAATTTCAGATTTTCAGCTGATGTTTTTGTGATGATAGAAGTGATTTCTGCTCCGCCTGGTAATTCTATTACAACTTCAGAATTTACCGCCCCTACAACAATCTTTTTAACTTTTCCTTTTAAAACATTTCTTGCACTTAGTTTCATTTCCTTGCTCCTCCTTCAAGTATTATTTTAGGATTTACGCGGTTGAATGGGAAATAGCAAAAACAAATAGCAAAAACAAATACTTCAAAATTTCAGTAAATTTAATGGAACTGATTGAGCTTAATTCTATCTCCCAACTGTGTAATCCCCTATATAGATTAATACTTGCTATTTGCATATTCTCCATTTGAATATAAGATCATTTTGTAATGTACATAAACAGTTTCATTATATTAATATTCAACCTTCCTAATGTGTACAGATGTAGACTTATTTTCCTTCATATACTACTGCCCATCAAATGTGAATTTAGTTTTTGACCTTCGTTATATACTATGTTTTAATTCTAAGAAGGCAATATTCGACATATTTATAAAGAAGTTGTAAATTTATCTTAAAGTGTATACCTTTCCTCAAAATCATATGATAGAGGTAAAGTATTCATTCCGATAAAACGCAGATCTGAAAATCTGCTAATCGGTAAACGACAGCAGAAAGCTTGAACACGGTTTTTTTCTATTGGGATATGGACAGTCTTTTAGTCTCCTGATTTCCCCCACCCGTCTTCCTGATCGCAGGGAAAAAGGCCTATTCCTGAGACCTGTTGACATTGAAGTACTAGTTCATAAAAATGAAGCAGTGCTGTAGAATTGCTGTGCACTGTTCATTCAAATGAAAATGAACTGCTGTGCAGCGCACAGAACAATGTTAAGAGGTAGCTAAAATGCAAGAAGACAAGTTATTATTTTTCTTTTCTGATACGAGCACCGAATATAGAATATTGAATATCTGTGTCGGAGAGCAGTGATTATGTTTTTAAAAAATATAATCTGTCCTGTCTGTGGGGCTGCCTGCGACGATATTCAGATTGAACTGAGAAAGGATACAATTGAAGTTAAAAACGTATGTAAGATAGGAGCTGCCAGGTTTCAGGCGGTTAAAAATCCTCAACGGATAAGACAGCCCCTTATAAAGGCAGAGGGAAAAATTATCCCTGCAGCCTGGGATGAAGCACTTGAGAAAGCTGCTGATATCCTTGTTTCGGCAAAGCGCCCTCTGCTTTTCATGGGTAGCGAAACTTCCTGTGAAGCTCATGAAGTAGGACTCAAGATAGGGGAATACCTTGGTGCAGTTGTTGATTCCAACACTGCGATAGGGAACGGCCCGGCAACCATGGGAACTCAGGAATCAGGAAGAGTCAGTGCAACCGAAGGTCAGAAGAAAAACAGGGGAGATCTCATAGTCTACTGGGGAACAAATCCTCTCGAATCCATGCCCAGGCAGATGTCCAGGTACGGAGTTTTCCCAAGAGGTTACTGGACCAAACGAGGACGTTTTGACAGGACAATTATCACTGTAGACCCGAGAAGAACTCCAACTGCCGTAGCCTCTGACCTGCACATACAGCTTAAACCTAACTCAGATTATGAACTGATAAGTGCCCTTCTTACCCTGCTCCACGGGAAGATTCCTCATCCTTCAGTGGAAGAAACTACAGGAATATCCATATCTGTCATGGAAAAAATGCTTGAAATGATGAAAAACTGCAACTTTGGAACTATTTCAGTAGGTGTCGGGCTTTCTTCTTCGATTGGGAAACATAGGAACACTGAAATTGCGTTGAACCTTGTAAAGGAACTGAATAATTACTCAAAGTTCACATTTGGAATACTCCGCAGCCACTGTAATGTTGCAGGTTTTAACCAGGTTGCCTCTTATATGTACGGATATCCTTTCGGGCTTGACTTCACTCGCGGGTATCCGCGCTATAACCCGGGAGAATTCACAACCGTGGACGTGCTTCGAGAAAGGGATGTGGATGCAGCCTTTGTGATATGTACTGATATTTTAAATCATATCCCAGCTGACTGTGCAGCATACCTTGCCAAAATTCCCCTTGTATTTCTGGATATTGTTCCCTGCCCGACCACAGTTGTATCGGACGTTGTGCTTCCGGGGGTTATTGATGCAATGGAATGCAATGGAACTTTCTACAGGCTTGATGACGTGGCGGTTCACTTCGAACCATTCATGAATTCTCCATTTGAATTCACAAAGAGTAATGAAGATACTTTCAAACAGCTCTTTATGAAAATTGAACAGAAAAGAAATCAAGCTATATTTATCTCTACTAAAAATAAGGAAAAAGAGGAACTCATACCTGAAAATTTGTCTTGATTTCATTATATCTACAAATAGTCAATTAGGAGTTATGTGTTTTTCACACAAAACCGTAAGCAGGATAGGTCATTTTCAAAGGCTTGATTTATATATTTGAATGATTTAAGAATATTGGTTTTTTAATCCAAGTAGTGTAAGCTTTGACTATAAAAATTGAGGAGAGGTGAAATTATGAGAAAAGAACTGATAGTTCTGTTAGTACTGTTAAGTGTATTCCTTGCAATAGGATGTACTGATAATGGAAAAGATGTAAAAGAAACTGCAAATGAAACTGGAACCCCAGTTACAGCAGAAACTCCAGCTGCCGGAGAGTCGGAAAAGCTTATGGTTTCTGCAGCTGCAAGCCTTACTGACGCCTTCACGGATATAGCTGACAAATATGAAGAAGAAAACAAGGGGACTGATGTAAGCCTGAACTTTGGAAGTTCGGGTAATCTGCGCACACAAATAGAAGGAGGAGCTCCTGTAGATGTTTTTGCTTCAGCTGATGAGAGCCAGATGAACAAGCTTGCCAATGAAAGCCTTATTGATAACTCTACAAGAGAAGATTTCGCCCAGAATTCACTTGTGCTCATTATTCCCGCAAACAGCACACTCAATATAAAGAGTCTGGAAGATCTTACAAATTCAAAAGTTGAAAAAATCGCAGTTGGAAACCCTGACACTGTTCCTGTTGGAAATTACACAAGAACTGCATTAACTGAAGTAGGCCTGTGGAACCAGACAGAAAGCAAGATGATATTTGGAGAAGATGTCAAACAGGTTCTTACATACGTTGAAAGGGGAGAAGTGGATGCTGGTTTTGTATATATGACCGATGCAAAGGTTGCAGATCCAGAAACTATTGAGGTAGTTACAAATGTGTCTGTAAGTACTCCTATTACGTATCCGATAGCTGTAATTTCTTCTTCCGAAAATAAAGAAGAGGCACAGAAATTTGTTGACTTTGTAGATGGTGCCGAAGGACAGGAAATATTGAATAAATACGGTTTTAATTAATAACTCGGAAAAAATATAGAAAATACTGAGCAAATACAGTTTTTATCAATAATCAGGGAAAAAGAAAGGACTTACGTAGGCGTTGTTGAGTTATCAGTTCAACTGCGTAAGTCCTGATTAATACAAATTTTAAAGCCTATTAGCGGTTCATTTCTTCACAGAATTTGTAAACTCTCATTTCTTCTCTGTACTCCATGAAAAATTCTACATATTCCGCAGTATTTTCTCCTATGGCTTTAATCTCAGATTCTTCTGTTTTTCTCTTTACCTTCCCTGGAACTCCAATAATCAGGCTGTTCTCAGGAAACTTCTTACCCTCAGGAATGAGTGCATTTGCACCTACTATAGAGTTCTTACCTATTTCAGCCCCATTCAATACTGTAGAGTTCATCCCGATAAGGACATTATCTTCAATTCTGCATCCGTGAAGTACGGCTCCATGTCCAACACTTACATTATCTCCAATCTCAACTCTACTCTCAGGATCTACATGAATCACAGCATTATCCTGAATACTTGTCCGGTTTCCAATTTTTATTTTATTTCTATCCCCCC
>CAZCKG010000214.1:0-4494 GCA_964498825.1 uncultured Methanosarcinales archaeon | reverse complement strand
CTTTTCCCATGTGACTTTTTCGGAGCCCACACAGCTCAGGGAGTCTATGATGAAGACCTCGAAGACCTTATTCCTCTTGCAAAACGCTACTACGGGGAAATTATGATGCCTTTCGGAAAAATGGGGGCAAAAGCTCTTGAAAAAATAAAGGATCTGGATATCGAGATAATTGCCCCCAGCCACGGACCTATTTACAAAAACCCACAGCGAATACTTGAACCCTATGCAAAATGGACCGCAGGAGAAACTGAAAACAAAGCCCTTGTTGTCTATGTGAGTATGTGGGGCTCCACCCAGGAAATGGTTCGGACAATGGCAGAAACTTTGCTAAAAGAAGGCGTTGATGTTAGAATGTATGACCTTGCAGTCTCGGATATAGGGGATGTCGCAAGGGAACTGGTTGACTCAAGGGCAATTATTCTTGGGGCGCCGACAGTTCTCGCAGGTATGCACCCCCTAGCCCTTTATGGGGCTTATCTGGTAAAAGCTCTCAACCCGCCGGCAAAGTATGGAGTCGTACTCGGGTCTTTCGGATGGGGCGGAGGAGCCCTGAAACAGGCAGGAGAAATCCTGGTTCCTTCGAAAATGGAGATTGTAGGAACTCTACAGGTGAAGGGCAGAGCCCAAGAAGAAGACTTAAAAAAGGTTGAAGAAATTGGCCGGGAGCTGGCTCAAAAAATGAGATCATAGCCAGAGGGCCACATAAATAATATTAATTCCAGATAAATTCGATATCCAAAAATTTCCTGATTGAAAAATCTGGTTGTGGGAGTGGGTCATTGAAAACTGTAAGCATAGAAATCTATCTACATTTTTCCTAATATAGGGGAAATGTACTTGCTTTTTCGGACTTGACGAATAACTCATATCCACTACAGAATTTCTGTTCAATAACTTGGGGACATGACCCATATTTCAGACGCAGAGGTTTTATGGAAGGAAAATCCGAACTAAAAAGGGAATTGAGTTTATTGGAGATTACTCTGGTGGGAATTGGGAATATCCTTGGAGCCGGAATCTATGTGCTTATGGGAAAAGCTGCAGGGCTTGCAGGCAATATGGTCTGGTTTTCCTTTCTTTTTGCTGGAATTACTGCTGCACTTTCCGCGCTTAGCTATATGGAGCTATCTTCCATGTATCCAAGGGCAGGGGCAGAATATGAGTTTGTGAAAAGAGCTTTTGGGGAACGTATGGGCTTATTTGTAGGGCTTCTTGTTGTCTACTTTGTGGTAATAACCAGTTCTGCGGTCGCCCTCGGCTTTGGAAGATATTTCAACTCCCTTTTCGGAATCGGAAATTTAATAGGTTCAGTAGGTCTCTTTATTGTTCTCAGTCTGATTATGGTTTACGGAATCAGGGAATCTGCACGGCTGGCCATTTCCATTACCCTGATTGAATTGTCCGGGCTTCTGATTGTTATTTATATTGGCCTCCCTTACCTTGGTACTGTAAATTATTTTGAGACTCCGGATCTCTCAGGTGTCTTTAAAGCTTCTGCTTTGATTATCTTTGCATTTCTGGGTTTTGAAGATATTGTGAGACTATCCCAGGAAACAAAGGACGCAGAAGAAACAACGCCCAAAGCTTTGCTTATAGCCATATTTTTTACCGTTTTTCTTTATATTTGTGTTGCAGTAACTTCAGTAAGTGTACTTGATTATAACACTCTTGGGCTCTCAAATGTCCCTCTTGCCGATGTTGCGGCTGTAGCTCTTGGGGATAATGCTTTTGTCCTTCTTTCCTGGATTGCCCTTTTTTCCACAATGAATACAGTACTTGTGGTTATGCTTGGAGGGTCAAGGATTGTTTACGGCATGGCGCATGCAGGATCGCTCCCTGGGAGCCTCTCAAGAGTACATAGCCGTTACCATACTCCATGGGTTGCAATTTTCGGAATTGCATGTCTTTCAATCCTGTTTGTCTTATTCAGGGATATTACAATTGTAGCAAATATCGCTAATTTTATGATTTTTATTGTTTTTCTTATGGTCAATCTCTCTCTTATAAAGCTCCGTTATTCTGACCCTGAAAGAAAGCGCCCTTTTAGAGTTCCTTTTAGTATAGGCCGGTTACCTTTAATTCCTTTTTTTGGAGTTCTTTCTTCTTTGTTTCTCTTTTCTCAGTTAAATGCAGAAGTCATAACTTACGGATTTATTCTTGTAGGAATCAGTATACTCATAGTACTGCTCATAACCAGAAAGAAAGGTCCGGCTATAACAATTTGAAACTTCTTGTTGTGTTCTTAAATATGATCTTCTGTAAAAAGTACAATATTAATTATTTGTTCAAACTATTGTAAAGTAAACCTTTTATTATTGATTAATCATTAAAGACCTTCTTTATTTTGTTTTAAACCTATAATACTCCTTTTTGAAGGAAAAATTCTCTCTGCGTATTTCTAGATAATTTGCGATTTCTCGTAAATTCTATTGAATTGAAAGATTTTTTAAAGCCTTTAATGGCTAAAAAAAGGATAATTAAGCTTTTTTTCCTGATCTGGCTATTTATCTTAAACATTTCTTCATTTAAGCTCATTTTGCGTCTGAATATTCAACAATAATTAGTTTTATATACATAAAATCCTATTTGAATCGCCTTATTTGCGGATTATCAAAATAACTGATTATTGCTTCATTAATTGATACAAAAAGAAGAAATGCTAAAAATTATTAATAAGAACTAACATAATGTAAATTATAACTCAGTTTATTATAAAACGGGAGTAGATATGAGAAAAGAGCGTTATGAATTCCCGCTGGAGGACTTTGTTTCCAGAGAGTACTTTAACAAAATAAAAAAGTTTTCCCGGGATAAAGAGACACCTTTTTTAATCGTTGATCTGCAGAAGATAGAGCGAGGTTATGAAGAGCTGGTAGAGCACATGCCTTTTGCAAAAATTCACTATGCTGTAAAGGCAAACCCTATGGATGAAGTTGTGCTTACCCTGAAGAATAAAGGCTCTAATTTTGATGTGGCAACGGTTTATGAACTGGACCAGTTACTCAGGCTCGGGGTGGAACCTGAGAGGATCAGTTATGGAAACACAATCAAAAAAGAAAAGGATATAGCTTATGCGTATGAAAAGGGAGTAAGGCTTTTTGTTACCGATTCTGAAAGTGATTTAAAGAAATTAGCTAGAAGAGCTCCGGGTTCCAGGGTCTTTTTCCGGATCCTTACTGAAAGCGATGGTGCTGACTGGCCTCTTTCACGGAAGTTCGGATCGCATCCTGACCTTATATACAAGTTTATTCTGAAGGCTGATAAGCTTGGACTTGAGCCATATGGACTTTCTTTCCATGTTGGTTCCCAGCAGAGGGACATTGGGCAGTGGGACAATGCTATTTCCAAATGCAAATACCTCTTTGAAGCAGTGGCTGAAAAAGGTATCCGTTTAAAAATGATCAACCTCGGAGGAGGTTTTCCCGCAAAATACCAGGCACAGGCTCATGACCTTGAAACCTATGCCCGTGAGATCCGCCGCTTTTTGCATGAAGATTTTGGGGAGGAATTACCTGAAATTCTAATTGAACCCGGTAGATCTCTGGTTGGCAACGCCGGTATAATCGTAAGTGAAGTTGTAATGATCTCAAAAAAGGCCAGGTTCAATCAGTACAAATGGGTTTATCTCGACATTGGTAAATTCGGGGGCCTTATAGAAACACTTGATGAGTCCATCAAGTATCCCATATTCTGCGACAAAAAGGGTTGTGCCGAAGAAGTAATCCTTGCAGGTCCAACCTGTGATAGCATGGATATTTTATACGAACACCATAAATATTCCTTCCCTCACACAATGAGAGAAGGAAATCATGTATATATCTTCACAACAGGCGCGTACACTCAAAGTTACAGTTCTGTGAATTTTAACGGCTTTCCTCCGCTAAGGTCATATATTATCTGAGATTATCTGAGGAAATAAGATTTTTTCCATTTCTTATTTCTTCTCTATTTTATCCTCATCTTCATTATTTTTATGTTCTATTTTCATCTCTCTGTTTATTTTCATTCTTTCATTGTTAATTTCATTTCTTTCTGATCTTGCTTGATTCTATTATAATTTTTAAGCTTACAGCTTAATATTGAAGGTGCAGTTTCAATGCTACGAATAATTGAGATAATGCTACGAAAAATTGAGATTACTTTAAAAGTGAATACGTCGAAAATGAGGGAAAAACTAACGAATTTCAGATACTGTTTTAATGACATTATAATTTTTAAAGGTAATAAAAATATATGGCTAATCAATAAATTTAATCAAAGATTATTTTTTAAATCGGCTATAATATATAGCTTGTAAACAATAAAGGGAGAAAGGTTGAGAGTAAGGGTTTCCTCTCAATCTTCTTGGGGTTGGATCATCGATAGGGACCAGCTAAATGGGAACAGGGTCCCTATCAATTAATTATGTAGGTTTCATTGATAGATTCTTTATTGATTTAGTTGTTTAATTATCTCACTCTATACTTACTGCTGTTAATGTTTAATAAATTGTAA
>CAZCKG010000213.1:0-4513 GCA_964498825.1 uncultured Methanosarcinales archaeon | reverse complement strand
TAAATTCGTAATCCAAGGACCTGCAAAAGAATATGAGGTATCAGGAAAGAAAAAGAATTCCTGAAAACAAATCTTGCAGTTAAATTATTGTAAATCTCAGTTCTCCTGGTTTCACTTCTCATATTTCAGGACATCTTCAATATTGTCCACATATTCAATATTTATACCCACATTTTTCTCGATGTATTTTTCAGCATCCACTATTTCCGGCTGCCTCTCAACAATAGTGAAGCCACCAAAACTTCTTTCTACCAGCTTATACGTAACAAGTTTGCTGTTTTCCCTGGGTATTAGGAAGAGAGTTTTACCTCCATCTTTTGCTGCTTGGGCTTTTTCAAGGACTCCACCTATTTCTCCAATAGTGCCTTCGCTGTCAATAGTGCCTGTAAGGGTGATACTGTCATTAAGTGTTTTATTTTCGATAGCAGAAATAGTAATCAGAGTCATAAGAGCACCTGCACTTGACCCATCAACACCCGGGATTTTGTCTTTAGCAGTTATGCTGAAAATAATGTCACTGCTTGAGAGCTGCTTTCCGGTTTTATTCTCAGCTGCAAAGACTGCAGTGTTTGCAGCGTCCTGGAATACCACACCCATAAGAGGAGTTGTCTGAACAAGCACGCGACCCTTTCCTAGTCTGATCTCAACCGAGATGTTGAGCAAAGCTCCTTCTTCAGAAACTGATTGTCTGATAAATGGACCTTCCTGATTATTCTGGATTTTCTGATAAACTGCAGGCCCCTGGAGTGTAGCAAACCCTTCAAGGCCTACCGGACACATTGGAGAACCATTCTGAAGTTCGAAAACTTTTTCTCGATAAGAATCAAGCTGGGAAGCATAAGACTTTAGTGACTCATTATTCTGATTAATCTGTCCCCTAAGGTTTTCGTTTTCCTCCTCAAGAGAATTTATACGGGACTGCATTTCCTGTACCTGTTCTCCCTTAAATGAAGGTTGTTCTTCAAACCATACAAAATACGCGTTTGCAACAAGTGAAAGGACCAGTAAAAAGATAAGCATTTTGGATTTCATGTTACTGACCATTGTTAATTTACCATGGATGGTACTTATTTCTTCCTTTGGAATTGCAGGAAAGACGAGAGAGAAATCTTCGTCTTAGCAGGCAAATATGTAATAAATTTTTACGAATCGCATAAATGAGACTTTACCTTACTTTCATAGGATTTCTTTTCCTTCATTCTTCCATACTAGCGTTACTTTCAAGTTTAAGTCTTTCTCCGATTTGGTAATAACTGCGTCCCCGGTTGCAGTTAAGCGTAAGTTGAATGCCATCTGCATCTGAGATGGACGATGCCCAGCAGGAGTCTCTTCCATAGTCTCTGCAATCTGTTCAGATATTTCTTTAATTACCAGAAGGGCATTGGCTATTGATTCCCTAGATTTCTCTTCCACAGCTTTAGGAGATACAGGCATAATTCTTTTAAATGCACCTGGGGCATGCCCCAGTTCGGCTAGAATGGACACAGTTTTCAAGGTATCTTCGTCGGAATCGTCACCCACTTTCCCATTAACGATCTCTTTATTCAGAAATTTCACCCCCACAAAGTACGGGTACGTACTATAGAAAACAATACGACCCGGAATTAGAACAAATAAAACATAAACAGCATAGTATATAATTAGATAAATATTTATTGACAATTTCTCTATTGTAACTAAAAATAATCAAATGTTCCGTTCTATTTACCACTCTTTGTCCATTTCTTTGGTTTTGCTTTCTGCAAGCTTCCTTCTTGCCACAATATTGTATATTCTTTCTTCAGTAACGCAGAGCTACCTGGAAGCTTAGCCCTCACACATCCTGTGACTCACCATATCCCCTTACCTCTTCTTCCAATTCCTGGAACTCTTCCATATTGATAATTAGCTAGCTGTTGACTTATGCAGAAATGATGTTAAAAGATATTAAATATGTCAACAGATATTGATGGATTTATACACCAGAATGACCTTAAAAGTTATAGATAAATAGAAGAATGGAAGATTTGGAATTATGACAGGAGTAGGCAGAATAAAGGAAAACGCTGCTGATAACCCGGTAATTGCTGAGGCTCAGGAGCTGGCGGAAATAAAGGCTATTAAGGAAAAACTTTCCGAGATGCATAATGATATCAAAAAAGTTATGGAATACTCCAATAGACAGCGTTTAGAGGCGGCTCTCGAGAATTCAAGACAGGAATACTCGAATGCTCTCCTTACTCATCTTTTTGATGATATCGATACAGGGCTGGAAAGAAATATGGTAAAAAAATGCCCTGAGAAGAAAAACTGCACTTCCGCATTTACAGCGATTCTGCAAAAAAACGCAGGGCTGATAAAACAAAGCAAAGTGGAAGACACCCTAATTTCGAACAACAGAAAAAAGCTGGATGAACTGAGATGTGGAGCTCCTTTTGGTACTAAATGCGAACAATGCTTTTCCGAAGTTTCGAGCCTCTTCATCAAACAGGTTAACCTCATGCGTTCTATGAGGATTTATGCAGACAACCAGGAGCATAAAACCGATATTTCAGCCTTAAAAACCAAAGTGATTATGAGCGAGATTCTTGAGCCTGTATCTAATAATCAGCGCCTTGAGATTCTTAGAGCCGTAGCTTTCGAAACCAGAAGTTTCTCGGCATTTTCCGAACTTACAGGCCTGAGAGGAGGAAACCTGCTTTTCCATCTCCAGAAACTGATGGACAGCGGGCTTATCCTGCAGCAGCATGAAAGAGGAGATTATATGATTACTGAGAAAGGGTTCAAAATCCTTCAGGGCCTGAACGAAATCTATTCTTCACTTCAAGATTCCCAGATACAGACAATTCATGAGAGAGTTTCAGAAAAAGAAGGGAGCCCGAGTCTTAAACTTTAACTCGGAAATGGATAGTTTCAAAAGAAGAACTTTCAACTCTCTTCAACCTTTTTAACATTAGGACCCTGTTTTGTATCCTGCACTATATATCCCAGGGATTTTATTTTCTCCCTGAGGACATCGGAAACTGTCCAGTTCTTCTCTTTTCGGGCAGCTTCACGTTCTTCAACCAGTTTCACTACTTCTTCCGGAATTTCCTCATTTCCAGCTTCTGCAAAGATGCCCAGGACCTCAGAAAACTGCCCGAAAAGAGAGTAGAGATCTTTAAGAACCTCTTTGTTTTTTCCTGCCTCAAGATATTTATTGGACGTTCGGGAAAGGTCTTTAAGTACGTTTATAGCTTTAGGAGTGTTGAAATCATCTTCAAGAGCCTCACGAAACTGAATTTCCATTTCAGGAAGGGCTTTGAGAACTTCTTCGTCTTCGGGATATAGTTTGTCTTCTGAACTTTCGATGGCAAATTTCAGGTTATCAAGAGT
The DNA here is from genome assembly GCA_964498825.1 of uncultured Methanosarcinales archaeon. Classification (GTDB taxonomy): domain Archaea; phylum Halobacteriota; class Methanosarcinia; order Methanosarcinales; family Methanosarcinaceae; genus Methanosarcina. The sequence goes on along the minus strand of CAZCKG010000213.1, from coordinate 1,159 downwards.
TTCTTTAAGCCGCAGGTAATTATTTTTTGCATTTTCTGCAAAGGAGTCGGAATAGTCAAGCTTTCTCCGATAGTGAACCGAGAGAAACATAAAACGAACAACTTCTCCACCATACTTCCCGATAATCTCAGGCAATGTGAAATAGTTCCCCTTCGATTTACTCATCTTCTCCCCTTCCACTATTAGGTGTTCACCATGAATCCAGTAGTGTACGAAAGACTTTTCAGTTGCTCCTTCAGACTGAGCGATCTCGTTTTCATGATGAGGGAAGATAAGGTCCACTCCTCCTATATGCATATCAAGCGTTGGTCCGAAATATTTCATGGCCATGACAGAGCATTCGATGTGCCATCCAGGACGGATTTTTCCCCATGGACTCTCATAATAAACGCCCATCTCGATTTCCTCAGGAGTAGAAGCTTTTAACAGAGCAAAATCGCGGGGATTATCTTTATCGTATTCATCTACATCTATCGACGCTCCAACAAGAATCTTGTCAAAATCAAGTTTTGAAAGTTTGCCATAGTCCGGAAATCTTGAGATCCTGTAATAAACAGATCCGTCTTTTTCGTAAGCAAGTCCCTTTTCGATCAACTTTTCAGCAAGTTTGATCATACCGTCAACGTTTTCGGTAGCTTTAGGATACGCTGAAGCTCTCTTTATGTTCAGCATATCCAGGCCTTTAAAGAATTCAGCTGTGTATTTATTCGTAAAGTCTTTGAGAGACATTCCCGCAGCTTTTGAATCCCTGATAGTCTTGTCATCGATATCCGTGATATTCATTACAAGTTTTACCCTGTATCCAAGGTATTCGAGAGTTCTTACAATATTATCCGCCATCAGGAAAGTGCGATAATTACCGATATGCGGCATATTGTAGACCGTAGGTCCGCAGGCATAAATCGAAACCTCGCCTTCCTTTAAAGGTTTGAATGACTCTTTTTCTCTTGTCAGGGTATTATAGACTTGCAGCATCCGAAACGCCTCTAATAATTAAATGCCTGAAAGGAATGTAGTGAAAGTATAATTTGAATATACACAATTTCCGTAATTAGAGTAATATATCTTTTTTACTATAAATTATCTTTATTAACTAACTAAATGCTTTTTTTGCTGTTAATCAACTAAAATGCCTTTTTTGCTTGATCGGCTAAAATGC
>CAZCKG010000212.1:0-4528 GCA_964498825.1 uncultured Methanosarcinales archaeon | reverse complement strand
TTTAAGGAAAACTTATTTGGTTTATTATATATACGTTACAATTTGATATAACATATATATCTGAAGGACTAAGTTATTTGGAAAAGCCATATAATCTGGTAAAACATTCAATGTATTCCAGAAGAAAATTAAGTCTGTATAGAGAAGTCAATTTTAACCTGAATAACGAAGATTAACAAAATTAATAATTAATAAGAGTAATTATCATTAAATAAAAACGCCACTATCGCAGTTAACTAATAGTCAACTAATAATTACTGACTTCAGTAAAACTGTAAATGGGCAGGACTCTGATCAAATGTTTGCTTTCCTTTGCATGTGTCCGGAATTACATGATCTAGGGAGGATTATTTTTGTCTAGTTTTTCAAAAGATGCGGATAGCAACCTTAAGAGCACAGTCAAACCCAGATACCTGGTTCTTGGCAGTGGAAGTATTGGTTTTGCGCTTGCAAAAGAGCTCAGAGAAAGTAATAAACTCGTAATTATTGTAGATAAAGACGAAGCCAAAGTAGAGACTCTCAGGGAAGAAGGCTTTGAAACGATTGTAGGTGACATCTCGGACCCTGAGCTCGTTAGTAAAATTGATATTAAGAATGTTGTTGTTATACTTTTTCTTACTTCCAATAACGAGGCTAACAGGAAGGGTATTGAAAATTTCAAGAAAGCTATCAGTCCTGATGTCCAGCTCTTTTCCCGGGCTTCGGATATTATCAACAAGGAAAAGATGGAAGATCTTGGGGCAGATTATGTCTTTATGCCTTCCAAGCTTGTTGCAAGCTCTCTTTCTCGTTCGCTTGAGAGGGCTGAGTCAGTCCACAGAGGTAACAGGCTTGCCAGGTGGCTGAAGGGAATACGGGATAAGAAACTTGCTATTGTAATTCATGATAACCCTGATCCAGATGCCATCTCCAGCGGGCTTGCCTTAAAGGAGATTGCAAAAAATCTTGGTGTAGAGGCGAACATTCTCTACCATGGCAGGATAGGGCATCAGGAAAACAAAGCTTTTGTAAACCTGCTCGGGATTGACCTTGGCAAGATGGAAGAATACGATCTTAAAAAATTTGATGAAATTGCCCTGATAGACTGTGCGGTTCCCGGGGTTAACAATATGGTACCTCCGAATTCATATGTAGGTATTGTGATCGATCACCATCCACCGGGAGAAATTGAGATAAAGGCTGACTATATAGACATTCGGCCTAACTTCGGGGCAACTGCCACTATAATGACAAAGTACTTGCAGCAGCTTAATATCAACATTACCAAGACCCTCGCAACGGCTTTACTTTATGGGATTCGGACCGATACCCAGGACTTCAAGAGGAAAACCGACCCTGCAGACCTCTCAGCTGCTTCCTACCTCTATCCCCTTTCGAACCACGGCATTCTTGATCAGCTTGAACAACCCTCAATGGCTATTGAAACCCTTGAGGTGCTTGGAGAGGCAATTAGGAATCGACAGGTAATAGGAAGTTATCTTCTTTCGAATGTAGGAAATATCAGGGATAGGGATACCCTCCCGCAGGCCGCAGATTACCTTCTGGGCCTTGAGGGAATTTCCACAACAGTAGTCTTTGGAGTTACCGAAGAGCGTATTTATATTTCCGGACGCAGCAATGACATTAGAGTTAATCTGGGTGAAATTATGCGTCAGGCTTTTGGGGAAGATGCAGGCGGGCATGCAAACGCAGCAGGAGCCCAGATCCCTCTGGGGGTTTTCAGTGCTACAAAAGATAGGCAAACACTCTTGAGGCTGGTTAATGAAGCAGTGGTCAAAAGATTCTTGAGTGCAGTCGGGGTAGAAAGCGGAGGAGAATAACTTTTTACAAAAAAAGTAAGTATAAGAAAATAATTTTTTCACTAGCAGGTTGGAAAAGTTAATAATGTTCGTTGAAAATTTTAAGGATTAAAAGAAGAAAAAGATTTTTCTCTTTTTCTCGCTTTCCTCTTCTTTTTTATTCTACTCAGAAGTTGGCTACTTCTCAGGAATTGCTTACTTCTATAGTGTTTCCATTCAGAACATCACTTTCTTTTACCTGGATTCCTGTTGCTGTAACGTTTTCTCCTGAGCTAATGGAATAGGTTGACGTAGCAGTGGTTCCGATTCCAGTGTTTTCTGTTGAATAAGGCACGGTTATTTCAAATAAACCTTTTTCATCTGCCACCGCTTTGTTCTGATATGTGAATCCTCGACCTGTATTTGAGCGCAATTCAAGTGTTGCAGTAACAGTCTCTTTTGGATTTACAGTACCTGAAAGCCTGGCTCCTGAAACATATTCGAATACCTTTACAGTATTATTTTTATTATTTTTATTCTCCGTGCTATTTGATACACTTTCATGGATCAGCCGCAAGTTTCCGAGATTTGAGCCGTCAAGTTCCTGAAGCTTATATACCTCAGTATTCATAAAGGCGTTTTTCGGAGTTGCAACCGTATGAAGGCCCGTTTTTCCTTTGACTGTCTGAACATCAAAATAATCCGAAACGTTTTTCCCGGCAAGTTCAGAAATAGCCGAAAATTTGCCACCTGCCATCAGCGTATCGGTTATCACATATTTTACCTTGAGTTTTTCGATGATAGCTTTTGCTTCCTGTTCTGAGTCAGTTATGAAAAAATGTGCAGAATCTTCAACGCCTGTCTGGAAATTATTCGAGACTGCAGGCCTTTTTGAGAGATATACGATCCAGTTTCCATAGTCCCACCAGCTCAGAACTCCATACTCTGGAGTTTGAGAAGGCTGAAGGTAATAAGAAGTCTCGGGGCTGGAAGTTTCTAACCATTGCAGAGAGTCCTGCCAGGCTCCATCAATCGAACTCGTACTTTTTGCAAAAGCAACTCCTGCCCATATACAGGGTACAAAGACAAGCCCTAAAAGAACCAGTGATGAAACAATTTTGAAGTAATCGGGGTTCTGATTGCTTTTCGATCCTGATCTGTTCTTTAATAGCCTATCCTTTGTTAATTCATTCTTTGGTGATTCATTCTTTGCTTTTACTTTTAACTTCGCCTTTAATTTTGTTTCTTTTGAAACCTGATGAATAGTTTTATTATTTTGATCCTTTTTTCCGAGTTTTAACAGGTTTCTTACTTCAGTTTCAAAATTGAGAGATTCAAACAAAACCCAGAGTAAATAGGAGGTAAGAATTGCAACATTCACTGAAAACAGATACGAGAAACGCCTCTGTGAAAGCACGAGATATGCGGAAAAGGCTGTCCACAAGAGGAGATATATTCCTTCTGGCTTTGAGTTCTTACCTTTCCACTCAAGTCCGAGCAGGAAAAAAGCTATCAAAGCTGCAATAAAGCAGAGTCCGAAACTTCCCAGTACCGGTCCGAACGTAAGATTTCCCTGTCCTGTCAAAAATAAAGGCACAGCTTCGGAAATGGTTCCTATATATTCCCCTTTTCCTGTGAAGAATCTCAGACCTTCCATCACAAAAGAGTAGGATTCTGCGGAAAAAATTCGCAGAGAGAGAATACCTGCGCCTAAAACCAGAATTAAAGTTCCAGGATAAAACTTCCAGCCCAGAGCCTTTTTTGAGACATATCCTGAAAGCCCCCAGAGGAGGAAAGCTCCAATTAGCATGCTGAGCACATAGAATACCTGAAACCAGGAAATGTATACTGCACTCATTTCCAGACCTGGCCGCACTGATCCGGCTGCCAGGGGAATAGTAAACAGAAGTGTCGCAAAAATACATGCGACAGAGCAGATAAATAGGTAATCGGATTCTTTTCCAGCTTTGAGGTCGATTGTAGTCTGTATGAATGCATACAATACGATAAAACTTACAAAAACAGGAGCTCCTACCCATGTGTAAATTAGGAGTGCAAGAAACAGCCCTGAAACCGCTGCAAGAACCAGAGAAGTTATAAGGTCTCTTTTTGCTGATATGTTCTTAAGCGAATTTAAGGAAAGATTTTTTTTATTTGCAATTTTCAAGGCAAGTATAAAACATGAATAAGCTGCCGTCGATAGAAGTGCCTCTGCTACGTGATGATCAGCAGCTCCAAAGCGGGATACGTATAAATGGGCTGGAATGACTGCGAAAATGAAAGCCCCGAGAAGTCCGGTTTTTTTGTCAAATACCGAGCTGGCTGCTATATACAATGGGATTATTGTCAGAGTTCCGAGAAGTACCGGCAGTAATGCTCCTGCAAATTCGATAGTGTGCAGATCAGGCTGCCCTCCTCCGAGAATTTTTGCAAGCAGAGCACCTAACAGGTCAAAAAAAGGAGGCCATCCGATTTCATAGCCATAAGGATAGTTGAGGTAAGAATCGAAATTAAGTGAATTGGGAAAACTTGAAACTGTATAAAGAATGCGCCGCATATGATAATAGTCATCATATCCAGGGAAGGTTATGCTCCCGTTTGCAGTAACTGCGGCATAAGAGAGCATGCGCATGATGAAGCCAGCTAAGAGAGCAGCTCCAAGCACGAGGATCTCTTTCGGATCTTTTTTTCGTGCATCTTTATTCTGACTGATTTTTTCTGACTTCTCCATTTTACTCACATTTATTTTT
>CAZCKG010000211.1:1479-4538 GCA_964498825.1 uncultured Methanosarcinales archaeon | reverse complement strand
GTCATTCTATAAAATATTTGCGAGTTCGCACTCTCTTCCTGTTTAGAAGAAAAGGTTCAGAAGAAAAGAGTTAAAAGGTAATTTCCATAACTATTTAAAACGCTATCTATAAGTATTATTCCTCGGATAGGAAAATATTTTTTTCTCAAAAAAGTCATATCCGATTTTTCTTGAAAAAAGCTGCCTTTTCCTTGACTTACCTATTATTAAAGTCTGGATTACTTTCACATTCCTTCCCAAAAATTAATAACTTTCAGACCCGATTTTTTAATATCTACTCAACAGTAACAGAGGTTACCATTTTGAGACGAGAAAAAGAAGAGATAGCTGTCCTTGTTAGAGCTACTCCTGAGAAAGGTAAAAGGGACGGGGAGGGACACGTTGTCGGAGTAATTGGCATCACAAAAGAGGGGGAATTTCTGAGGCTGTATCCTCTGGGGTTCAGATACGGGGAAGGACTCGTTGATTTTAAAAAAAATGATCTGCTTGAGGTTACGCTTACCAGGCCTGAACATGACACAAGATGGGAAAGCAGGAAAGTTCTCAATTATGTGAACATGGAGAGATCCCTTAAAGAGAAGGAAGTAAAGGGACTTATCCTGCCGCTTGTAACATCTGTAGAAAGGCTGAATATCGAGGGAGTCAGCCTGGGAGTAGTAAAGCCGGAAATTCTGGATATTGAGATAAAGGTAAATAGCATTGAAACTCTCGACAGGCAGCAGTATTTTAATCTCATGGGAGATTTCCTGGAAAAAGGAGAGAGGGCCAGAATGCCTGTAGAAGTCAGGTATATCTTCAGGTGTGAAGGTGAAGAGGCATGCAGAGGACACAATTTTTTTTTGCTTGACTGGGAATTCAATGAGACTGTAAGAAATCTCATAAGGGGAGAACAGGAACTTTCGGGTGTGGTGAAAAAGATAAGAAAACATTTCTTTAATCTAATGCAGGAAAAAGAACTCTATTTTATACTGGGGACTCATTTTACGTATGGAACCTGGATGATTACAGGACTTTTCTGCCCTGAAAAAAACGATAAGAAACAGAAAAACCTCTCTGGATTTTAAAATTACTGGATATAATCGATTAAAAAGTCTAAAATGAAGAAAGGCTAATAAAAGGGAAAATGCTCTCTAAAATTAAAAACTATACAAAAGAAAAAATTATACAAAAGTAAAAGGCATAAATAACAGTAAAAGGTATAATAAGGAAGAGAAAAATCATTCACAGGTTGATTATAAAATTTCTCATCCCTCAAGTTCTTTTGCTAAAAAGGTTTCAAGCCTGTCCATACCTTCTTTTATATTCTCGATGCTATTAGCATAGGAAAAACGCAAATAGCCCTCTGCCCCGTTCCCGAAATCAATTCCTGGAGTTACTGCAACCCCTGCCTCATTAAGAATGCGACGGCTTAACTCAAGAGAATCGTGGCTGTATTTGCGGGCATCGGCAAGGACATAGAAAGCTCCCATTGGCTCTTTGCGGACTTCAAGTCCCATGCCAAGAAGTCTTTTCAGCATGTACTGGCGGCGCGTGTTATAGGTCTGGACCATCTCCTTAACATGTTCCTGAGATCCTTTAAGGGCTGCAATTCCTGCTTCCTGGACAAAGGAGTTGGCGCAGATGAAAAAGTTCTGATGGATTTTCTGAATTGCACGGACGCATTCAGGGGGACAGATAATGTAGCCGAGTCTCCAGCCTGTCATAGCATACAATTTTGAAAAACCGTTCAGGACAAAGGCATTTTTCGTGTATTCCAGGATACTGTGTTCTTCTCCGCTGTAGATGAGGCCCTGGTAGATTTCATCCGAGATAATAGGAATGCCTTTTTCATCTGCTATTGCTGCAAGGCCCTGAAGGCTTTCTGAAGACGTGACATGTCCGCCAGGATTTGAAGGGCTGTTGATAAGTATCGCTTTGGTATTGGAACTGAGAAAGTGCCTGACTGTTTCAGGTTCGAGGGCAAAGCCGTTAATCTCATTCGTGTAAACGAAAACAGGCGTTCCGCCGAGATGTTTAACAAAATTAGGATAGCAGGCGTAGTGGGGGTTTGACATGATTACTTCGTCTCTTTTTTCCAATAGAGCCATAAAAACCACCAGTAGGCCTGCACTTGTCCCGGTTGTTACAATGATCTGACTTGGGTTGAGATCCACCCCGAATTTCTGGTGGTAAGACTCAACTATTGCCTCTCTAAGGGAAAGAAGTCCCTGGCTATGGGTGTATTTTGTAGCCCCCCTGCCAATAGCAGCACAGGCCGCTTCACAAATATGTGGCGCTGTAGGGAAATCAGGCTCTCCTACTTCAAGATGGATTATATGTCTTCCCTGAGCTTCCAGAGCCTGGGCACTTTCCAGAACTTCCATCACATAGAAAGGGGGGATATCTTCAGATTTTTTAGATAAGATACATTTGGAGTTTATAGATAACATAAAAGGCCTCTAAAAAACAATTATTGTGAAAGGTACTGAATTAAAAGGAAGTAACATCGCTGAAGCTATACCTGAATCTGCGTATGCTTTCAATATTTAAATATTCTGTGGAAAATAGCAAGTCAGACTTAACAGAACACAAGAAATATAACACAAGAAAAATTAATTCCTGGTATGAAACCAGTTTTATGGAATAATCTTAATTTGGCATGATCTTTTCGAGAATTTCTACCTCAGTTCTATCCCAACCCTGTTCTTCAAGTGTTTTTGCAAAGTCTTGTTGAAAAATCTGGAATTTTTCGAGGTTTTCAGGAAATATATTAAGGAAGTCATAGTCTCCATATGCACCTGAGAAGAAAGAAACAACTGTTTCTTCAAACTTTTCTTCTATTCTCTGTGGATACCAGAACCCGTTCTGTGAGAGTAGAACAAGGTTAGGATCAGGAATAGGGATCTCGTCCGAATAAGTATAAAACCCTACAAAAATCTCTTCCCCGTATTTTGCAAGAACAAGTTTTTTCTCAAATCCGGGTTTCTGGAGTTTAAGGAACCATTCTCCCTTTAGAAGATCACTGAGTTCCTTGATAATTTTGTGGGCTTTGAGAATCTTTTCCGCCACCTGCTGTATTT
>CAZCKG010000211.1:0-1379 GCA_964498825.1 uncultured Methanosarcinales archaeon | reverse complement strand
CTGCCATTTGTTTTCTGCTTCAAGAGGCTAAAAGCCCAGATGTCATGGAGCTGACTTATTGAAAAAGCTGTTGCATTCGCCGCAATAATGCGCAGAGAGCTTGGATAAACAGTAGCATAAGCCTCATTATTATAATATGTAGGAGAGGGAGAAAGACCCGTGCTCAGAGATACGAATAAAAATGCAATGCAAAGGGATAGGAAACCAGATGCACAAAAATCTTTGACACTTCCTTTCCCTTAACTTCTACTATTATATCCGTGATCAAGAAGGTAAGCGGATATTCAAAAAACCTACTGACGTTATAATCCCAAAAATTTCAATCCGCTTGCTTCCAAGAAGGTTTCCAAGAAGCAGACAGCTGACAAAAGTAGTAAGCAGAAGCTGCAGTTTGTAGTCAAGAGATTTCATCAGTCTCGAGATTTTTAGTTGGGCGTTTGAATGTTGCTGGCAGGATCGAAAAGAAATTATCTGAATCTTTCGGCTCTTTTAAATAGATTTTGTGGAGATCGATCTACCTCGTCACAGATAATCCTGTGAGGTACTGAGGCAGGCAGAATGGAATATGCCTGATTGTCCGTACCCCGGAGTCCCCAGGTCTCATCCGTGAGCAGGAAATAGGAATTTTCAAGCCTGACGCCTTTTTCTTTCAGGGACGAGATAACTGATAGATCAGACAGGTCTTTTCTGATCTCTTCTGCAGCTTTTACCTGAGTGCCTGGTCCTCCTTTTTTTACAAGATAAAGCCTGTCATCTGAGAGGATTCTTTCCATATTTCGGATTACCAGCCTGTAGCAGGTTTTTTTATTTGTAGATTGTTTCTCATTTTTCTCCAGATAAAGGACATTGCGTCCGTTTCGGGCAATATCTGATAGAATGCTCTCCCGTCGTGAAAAAGATTCAACTTCAAATGTAGGAATATCCAGGAAAAAAACAGGAAACCTTTTAGAAAGGCTGTCAGCAGTTGCCTGATTCACCTTTTCTCGAGGAATATATTCAAAGCTGATATTGGACCCTGAGAATTCTTTTTCAATTTCTTCCTTTTTAGCCTGAAAAAGCCTCACTGCTTCCGTAGAGTCGTTATAAATAAATATATCCCTGTCGGTTTCAAAGAAGATTCTTGTCAGTTTGACTGCGAAACCAAGGGCTGCAAGTTCACAGCCCAGGTTATTTTCGGGGACGCCAGGAACTTTTGTCGTAGATTGATGGATCTGCCTGCCGTCTCTAAGAACTGTGCAGCCTATATAAGAGTCCTCATTTTCATTATATGAGGAATCGCAGTAAACTTCAAACATGATTCTCACCTTTTTATCAAAAGAAAGTAGAACATAAAATAAATTTCGAAACATAATCCAAGCTTATAGATTATAAAGTAGCAT
>CAZCKG010000210.1:3449-4550 GCA_964498825.1 uncultured Methanosarcinales archaeon | reverse complement strand
TTTCGTAGAGGTTTTTGATTGAATTTTCAATCCTTCTTCTGAAATCTTCATTCTGTATTTTTTCCCAGGCTTTTGGGAAGGTATCAAGCAGCATTTGAAGTTCTTCTTCCCTGTATGTGAGATAGGCTTCAACCCCTTCCAAACCTGTGGAAAATCTCTTATTCGCGGAGATTTTTTCATTTTCGGCAGAGCCCCATTCTCCGGTTCCCAGGTAGAAACGAAGCAGACCAACTGCGATTACCGAATCATGCAAGTTTCCCAGCTGGTCCTGGAGAGTTTTGAAATCTTTTATCAGGGTTTTTGAGTCTTCTCCAAGCACTCCTTCAAAAAACTCAAGTGTGTAACGCATTCCTTTGGCTGCAATTCTTAGCCTGTGCAGACGCTCTACAGGGAGGTAAGTTCCTTCTACCCATTCAGAATAAGCGCTGATGTCAGCCAGACGTGCATAGAGTATTGCAGGAAGCACATCTCTTACCCTATGTGGTAATGCGTCATGCCTTTTGTCAGTTATCGGGATATTTAAATTTTCGGGAGATGCGAGAGCGTCCGAAAAATCTCTCTTGAAATGACCGTATCTTTCGCTTTCCAGATAATCAATCATTTTTCTCCTGGATTTTTCTCTTTCTTCCGCGAGCAAAACTAAAAGAGAATCAAGATCGTGTTCACGCTCAAAGGGCAGAGTTTTAAGGTACATTTCTGCTTTTTCCCGAAAAACATCTAGGTCCCTGACATCTCCCAGTGAACCAAGCGTTCTTTTCAGTCCTTTGAGATGGGGTTCAAGATTTTCAGGATTAAGATAATTCTCAAAAACTTTTGCCGCTGCCCTCATCCTGCGGACTGCAACGCGCATGTCGTGCACTTCTTCTATATCTTCTCCTTTTATAGTCCCCTTTTCATGGGAAATCATATTGGCTAATTGAAAAGAAAGTATCCTGCAAGCAAGCCAGCCCATAGAGTCTGTAGATTTAACAGTTATCTTTTCCGGTTTTTTCTTTTTTTCCGAACTCTTTTTCAGTTCTGACTTTTTCAGTTTCCCGATTTCTCCTTTTTCTTTTAATTCTTCCTTTTCTTTTAATTCTTCCTTTTCTTTTAATTCTTCCT
>CAZCKG010000210.1:0-3349 GCA_964498825.1 uncultured Methanosarcinales archaeon | reverse complement strand
TTTTCTTTTAATTCTTCCTTTTCTTTTAATTCTTCCTTTTCTTTTAATTCTTCCTCATTCCTGATTTTTTCTTCTTCAGTAAGCTGAGTGAATAAGATTTTCCTTCCAAAGAGACATTTCCAGAGTTTACTTTTCTTTTCGATCTTTTTTGCAGCTTTTTCAGTTTCAATTCCTATAATTTCTATTTCCACATCGTCTCCAAGCTGCCTTATTTTCCCCTGACAAGCTTCGAGAGGTTCTAAAAGGTCTGCAATCCGTATAATGGCTGCAAGCGTCAGCGCTTTGTTCTGAAAACCTGGGGATAATTTTGTATGAAAACCTTTAAGAGTTGAAATAAAGTCTTTTTCGCTTATGCATGGGTCCTGAAGTTCAACTATCAGGGCAAGCATTAGAATTTCGTGAAGTTTAAGTCCCTTTATGGGATGCGTTAGCAGAATTTCTTTACTCATGCGGGCTTCTTCTTCAGGAAAAGCTGAAGCTCCTATATCCTTCAGAAAAGCTGCAAGGCCGAGAAGTTTTCTTTCTTCCTGTCCAAGCCCATGCCAGGGAGACAATCCGTCAAAAAGAGTTAAGGTGTGCTCTCTGGTTCTTTCAGCTTTGGTTTTATCTGCTCCATAGTATTCAAGAAGATTTTCGGGAACCCATTCGTTAAGTTCTATCCTTTTCTTGCCTTTTTTTGAAATATTAAACTCAGACTGGAGATGAAATTTCTGGTCTTTTTCTTTATCCATTTTAAACGGAAAAATAGAAAGCTTTTCTTTTTCAAACTCTGAGTACAGGGCTTCTATTTCAGTTTTATGAATTTTTAGAAGGGAACTCAGTTCCTCAGAGGTCCGACCCTTATCAAACGCCATGAGAATTTTAGCCTTTTTCCCGTATACGTTTTTCTGGTCAGCAAGTTGTGCACAGAAAGCTCTTTCTTTCAGGCTCAAAAACGTTTTCTCAGGAAGATTTTCCATGAAAAGGAAAGCTCTCTCAAACTTGGAAAAGGGATTTTCTGTCAGGTTATAATGTTCAAGCAGAAAACTCCGAATTGTTTCCAGGTCTTCAGGTGTTCCTTCGCTTTTGAGTTCCACCTCAAATTCGTTGTATAGCTTTTCTCTGCCTTCGCTTTTCAGATTCACCCTGTCAAGATAGGTCTCAGCTACAACTCTTTTCCCTTTTTCTACCCTGCGAATTATCCTTCTCTGTTTAAGGGAAAGGAGGGGAAGAAGGCTGAGTCCGGCAGTAAATTCGAAAATCATATTTCTGATACGGAAATCAGGACATCCAAGCACAGACATTTTTTCAGGCAGGAAGCTGACATACTCCTCTCGTCTGTGAGTTCCGCTTTCAAAGCCTCCCAGACTTTTGATGGTCACCCATCTGCCGTCTTCTCCATACGCTTTTCTTATTCGCAGGTAGTACCCTGCAGTCATAATATCTCTGCCCTCGGTATCAAGAAAAATGTCCTCAATTTCCTGAATTTCGGGCTTTGAGAGAGCGTATGAAGCAAGCCCAGACAGATTTTCAAGTGCCTGAAAATCCTTCTCTTCGGTTACCAGAAACTTAGATTCTATTTCCATGCTCCTTTTTTCCCCTAACGCGCAAATTATCGCATGTAGTCATTATGTTTATCTTTATTATATCTCATTTCTTTTTCTAAATCCTTTTTCTCATCTTTCGAGATTGTCATTAATCTATACTCGCTGTACTTTAAACGTTCTTTCGGATGGAACAACACAAGAATGTTGATTCCAAAAAGCTAAAATGCAGTAAAACATATCTATTAAAAATTTAAAAAGAGCAATAGATATATTTATCAAAAATTTAGCTTATTTATATTAAAATCCGGCTTCAATCTACAGAAATCTTTTACTCGAAATGCGGAGCTTATCTCCTCCCTTTAATCCTTTAAGCTCCCTTCAGCCAAACATGCTTTTACAGCTTCCTACCTTTCAATATCATTCAATATACAGATGGAGCAAGTTTCCTTGACAGGTAATGATATTCTACTCTGGGATGAAACACTATTTAAAGACCTATCCGTGCTTGACCCTGACTATCTCCCTGATTACTTTCCCCATAGAGAATCACAATTGAACTCTCTCAGGTTTGCGTTCAGACCGTCTCTGCGAGGGATGCGGCCTTTGAACTGTCTTCTAGTCGGCCCGCCAGGTACAGGGAAAACAAGTGCAGTCACGAAGATGTTTAAAGAAGTAGAAGCTCATGCGCCTGGAGTTGTTGCTGTCAAAGTTAACTGCCAGATCGATTCCACACGCTTTGCAGTTATCTCCAGGATTTACAGGAAACTTTTCGGAATTTCTCCTCCTAATTCGGGAATTGCTTTCAGGAAAATCTTCGAAACTGTTGTCAATTTCCTCGTATCTTCCGAAAAAGTCCTGCTCGTTGCCCTGGACGATCTCAATTATCTTTGTTACGAAGGGCATGCCAATGAAGTGATGTATTCTCTTCTCAGGGCTCATGAACAGTATCCCGGAGCAAAGATCGGAGTAATCGGAATTGTAAATGAAACATCTGACCTTTACTGTATAGATTCCAGGGTGAATTCGGTTTTTCTGCCTGAAGAGATCCCTTTTCCCAGATACGGGAAAGCTGAAATTCTTGACATTCTTAAAGACAGGGTAAAATACGGCTTTTATCCTAAGGTAATTTCTGATGAGCTGCTTGAACTTGTGGTCTCGTATGTGGAAAATACAGGAGATCTCAGGGTCGGAATCGATCTTCTTAAGCGTTCAGGTTTTAATGCCGAACGCAGGGGAAGCCGTACGATCTCTTCTGATGATATCGAAAAAGCTTATGAAGCATCTAAACTGCTTCATCTTTGCAGGGGCATAAACCTCCTGTCAGACCCTGAGAAACGTTTACTTGAATTGATAGCGAGAACAGGAGAGATCCAGGCAGGTGAGCTCTACAAGTCCTTCCACGAATTGACACAGCTTGGATACACTCGTTTTTACAGTATCGTCAACAGGCTTCAGGTCTTTAACTACGTGGATGCAGATTTTACAGGTAAAGGTCAGAGGGGCAGGACCAGAATTATAAAAACAAAGTATGGGGCCGAGGATATTCTTAAATGTCTTGAGAAGAGCTGAATGGTAGTTTTAAATAGAAAAGTCATTTTGAATAAAAACGATTTTGAATGAGAATGATTTTAAATAGAAAAAAATTTTGAATATAGCCTAAGGAGCTAAAAAACCTGAAGAAAGCACAGCTTGAAGTCAGTGCCTCCTTCAGTTTAGCTTTAATTGCTTTTATAAGTTTTTTGGAATTACATCATTCCTGGTGGCATTCCGCCCATTCCTGGCATTCCACCCATTCCTGGTGGCATTCCGCCCATCTCTTCGGG
>CAZCKG010000209.1:0-4643 GCA_964498825.1 uncultured Methanosarcinales archaeon | reverse complement strand
CCTCTGCGAATAGAAAGGACTGTTACTCCATGTTTTTTCCTGAATTCCAGATCTGCAAGGGTTTTTCCGTCAAAATTTGAGCCACTTCCTACTTTAACTACCTGGATGTCGACTCCCGGAAGTCCGTCCTTTAGACTGAATCCACTATCAATTCCTGTATCGACGGACAATTTTCTCATCATTCTGTAGCCATTAGCCCTCATATCGTTTACCAGTCTTTCGATATCTTCCTGAGGTACCAGATACTTTTCCAGCATGCGGACAAAGATCTCTACTGAGGTTTCGTATTCTTCAGGGATAATTTCGTCTGCTCCCAGAGCATTGAGGCGCTTCATTTCCTGCAGATCCTTTACTCTGGCAATTACACAAACATTGGGATTCAATTCTTTTGCTGTCTCTACTATTTTCCTTGTAGTTTCTGCATCGGAGATCCCAACTATAAGGACTCTTGCATTCTTTATGCCTGCATGTTCCAGTACAGCCCCAAATGTTGCATCTCCATATTGTATCCTTTCTCCTTTTATTTTCTCCTGCCTGACTGTATCAGGATTTGATTCTACGATAATATAGGGGATGCCTGCAGTTTTTGCAGCTCTCGAGATCGTTTTTCCTGAAAAACCAAACCCTACAACTATAAGGTGATCTTTTATCTCAGGCTCAATAAATTCTTCCTCTTCAAGAGAATCTGAGTAAAATCCCTTTATAAGTTTCATACCGAAAGGTGTACTTGAAGCCTTTTTGACAATAAAATCAGCAGGTTTGTAAGAAGCACTAATCAAAAAGGGCGTAACTCCCATAGTAAGGATTGAAACTGCCAGGAACGCCTGATAAATTTCCGGTGTGAGAAGAGAATATTCTTCAACCCCTAATCTGGAGAGAACAAAAGAGAATTCTCCTACCTGTGAAAGTGCAAGCCCTGTAAGTATAGTTGTACGGAGAGGAGACCCGAGAAGGAAAGCTACAATTGCCCCAGCTATTGATTTTATAGCAATCAGAGTTATAGTTGCAAGAATTAGAAGAGGAAGGTGATCTAACAGATACTCCACATCCAGAAGCATGCCCACTGACACGAAAAAGAAACTCATGAACATGTCTTTTAAAGGCAAGATATTACCCATTGCCTGCTGGCTGTAAGGAGATCCGGATATGACTATCCCGGCTAAAAAGGCCCCCAGGGCCAGAGATAATCCGATACTCGAAGTAAAGATAGCGGCTGAGAGACAGATGAAAACAACACTGACCAGAAAAAGCTGCTTGCTACCTGTCTTACCTACATGGTAAAATATCCAGGGGACCAGAAATTTGGCACTCAGGATAAAAACCAGGATAATTAGAGAGCCTTTAAAAAAAACATTTGAGATTGACCCCTCTAAGCTCAAGGAACTTCCGGCAAGCATAGGAGTTATCAGAATAAGAGGTACAATAGCCAGGTCCTGAAATATCAGAATCGCAAGCGAGGTTTTTCCATGTGGGGTATAGACTTCATTTCTGTCCTGAAGGACCTTGAGCACTATTGCAGTACTGCTAAGTGAAATCAAAAAACCGAGAAAAGCAGAAGTAGAGGGACTGAAGCCGATAGATACACATACAAAATGAACTATTGCTGTCGTTAAAATAATCTGGAGAGCCCCTCCCAGCAATAAGGCTTTTTTTATTTTCCAGAGTTCTTTTAAGGAAAGGTCAACTCCTATAGTAAAAAGCAGGAAGATTACACCGAGCTCGGAATTCAGGTCTACGTTCTGCCCTCCGTTGAGAATCCCAAGCCCATAAGGTCCTATCAGCACTCCGGTTACAAGAAAACCCAGCACAGGAGGAAATTCAAATCTATAGAATATAGTAAGAATTAAAATGGCAAAACCAAGGATTACATCAACATTTGCCAGTAAAGAGACTACCATTTATTTTACTCCTCCAGAAATAGGAATAAGGACTTTCATCAAATATTCTAAATTTTTTAATAATGTATGCTAAATCTGAGCATAAATATAGAGCATTAATTCCTTACCCACCCTAAAAATATTACTTAACTGTAAGAGAACAAATATTTATTAAGAGATATAGTATTTTCGGTAGGATTTTGAATTTTATAAATCAGTACAATATCCTCACTCTAAATGAGATTTCTGAGATTTTTGTGGATTTTGATCTTTCCAAAACGCAAATAACTGAATAAGCTTACTCTGAAGTAAGTTTCAATAGAATTATGAAACAAGGAACAAGCAGAGACAAAAAATGAAAAGGGTAAAATGCAAAGAGAAAGGAAAATCAAAACTTATGATAAAAAGCAAGATATCACAAACAGAGGAAGATAAGAAGTGCCTGGGTGTAGCCGCACTCCATACCTTCCTTTCTTTACCTCAGACCAAACATTAATAATACTAACGCTGGAGATTTGGGAAGTGTCTCCATTTACCGTTCCAATCAATACTCCCTTAAGTCGCTTTTCAGAATTAAGCTGACTTTTCTTCCAGTATCTTTCTACTTTTTCAGGTAATATAGAAAAACGTAATATTTTCACCCTGCACACATGTAACTTAAATACAATAAGCTTAAAACATCACAGCGCCACAGATACCAAAACTAAGTATATATTGCGCAAGTATTTGGTTCCATCATTATCGTATAATTATTGTGCAAGTAATTGATTTATAACAAATCTGGAAATAACAAAGAAAATATTACGTGAGAATATACCAGATCATCAGAGAATATCACAATATGAATTCTTCGAGGTTTTCCTGGAATTTACCCGATGGAGTATCAAGCCTGCAGAGAGAGGGATTAGATAACGAGCACTGACTATGATTTCTTAAAGGGGAGTAAACGAGGGCTTGAATCCCGGAATTCCCTGTCATCCAGAATGCATTCTGCCCTGCATCAGTATTTCGGGTACAGTTCTTTCCGTCCCCTACAGGAAGAAATCATCAGGGACGTTCTGGAAAGAAAAGACGTTTTTGTGCTCATGCCTACAGGTGGTGGCAAATCTATCTGCTACCAGCTGCCTGCCCTTCTGATGGAAGGAGTTACTGTAGTGGTTTCGCCTCTGATCTCCCTTATGAAAGATCAGGTTGACAGTCTTGATGCAAACGGGATTGCTGCAGCTTGCTTAAACAGTACCCAGAATGCTAGAGAAATAAGGGATGTGAAAGCAGCTTTTCTCGAAAACAGGTTGAAGATCCTTTATATCGCGCCAGAAAGGCTCATGATGCCAGGGACTTTTGCTTTTTTAAAAAAAGGGAAGGTCAGCCTCTTTGCAATAGACGAAGCACACTGTATTTCCGAGTGGGGACATGATTTTCGGCCTGAATACAGGAAACTGAAACATTTGAGAAACCGGGAGACGGGCTTTCCTGACGTGCCTATTATCGCACTTACGGCTACAGCCACAGAAAGGGTTAGAAAAGATATTGTATCGCAGTTGAGGCTCAAGATACCTCCAGAAAAAGGTCCATATGTAGCCAGTTTTAACCGGAAAAACCTTTATTATGAAATCAGGCCAAAGAAAGAGACTTTTTCCGAGATTTCTGATTATTTGAAAAAGCATAGGGGCGAAGCCGGGATTATCTACTGCCAGAGCAGAAATAATGTTGAATCCCTTACAAAAAAACTGAATGTTGCGGGCTTCAGGGCACTTCCTTACCATGCAGGCCTTTCCGATATGGAGAGAAACCAAAACCAGGAACTTTTCATAAAGGACGATGTGGATATCATAGTTGCCACAATTGCTTTTGGAATGGGGATTGATAAGTCCAATGTACGTTTTGTAATACATTATGATCTTCCCAGAAATCTTGAAAGTTACTATCAGGAAACAGGCAGAGGGGGAAGAGACGGCGGATCCTGTGAATGTATACTTTTCTTCAGTAGAGGGGATCGCTTCAAGATTGAATACTTTATTGCTCAGAAAACAAATGAAAAAGAAAAAGATCTTTCTCTTGTGCAGTTAAGGCAAATGGTAGCCTACTGTGAGAGCAATAAATGCAGGCGTCAGATACTGATGGAATACTTTGGTGAGGAAACTCCGGGAGCCTGTGCAAACTGCGACTCCTGCCTCCGGCCAAAAGGTACCTTTGACGGAACTGAAACTGCCAGGAAACTGATAGGTTGCGTACAGGAACTGAATCAGCGTTTTGGCACGAATTATATTATTGATATCCTTACAGGCTCAAAAAACAAAAAAATCAAGCAAAATCGCCACGAAAAGTTGAAGAGTCACAACAGTGGTAGGGAATTTACAAAGGAGCAATGGAAATCCTTAGCCTCCGAAATGATAAATACAGGGCTCTTAGATGTGGAGGGGGCGCAGTATCCTGTTTTAAAAATGAATGCTAGAAGCAGGAAAATATTGAATGGCCAGGAGCAAGTAGAGCTTGTCTGTCCTGCAGGTTTTACTCCAGAGATTGAAGAAAATCTGACGCTTTCAACATCTTTAGAAACAAAAGATGAAGACGTTGAAATCAATATGCAGTTTTCTAAAGAAGAACTCTCTTCAGAGATTTTTTCAATAGAGAATTCTTCAGAGATTATTTCAATGGAGGATTCTTCAGAGATTATTTCAATGGAGGATTCTTCAGAGATTATTTCAATGGAGGATTCTTCAGAGATTATTTCAACAGAGGGAAACGCTACAAAAAAATCCATAG
>CAZCKG010000208.1:0-4663 GCA_964498825.1 uncultured Methanosarcinales archaeon | reverse complement strand
AAAATTTGTATGTGATTTGGGATGTACTGATATTTTGTGTTTAATGGCATGAAGAAAGTCTATTTTCTATTTTCTATTTTCAAAATAGTTGTTAAGCAAAATAAAATGGTTATGGGGATAAAATGCTTAAAAAAAACGTTGTATTCTTCTCTTTTGCTGCAATATGCCTCCTGCTTGTACAAGCGGCAGCAATTTCGGAAAATTCTACTTATATAGAAAATGTAGATATGTCTTTTAATAATAGTGAGTCAATTGGATTCAATAACAATGAATCAACTCTACATAAAAATGAAGTAGCTATCAAAGAAGAAAATAGTGAAACCGTTCCTTCTGGAAGTAATTCATCAAAACTTTTTTCCCTTGCTCCTTTGAATCCCAGGTTTGGAAACTATCTGGAAAATAAAGAGCTAAATGAAGTGAGAGGGCTTCTTACTTCAAACGAGCTTTCTGGAGAAGAAATTGAAGATTCGGTAACTGGTTTTATTCCAGCTCCTGTAGACCTTTCCCATCTGAAAGGTATTGAATATCCGGAGGATTTGAGTAATCTTCCTGCTTCTTACGACCTCAGGACTCTAGGGCGTGTAAGTCCTGTTCGGGATCAGATGGATGCGGGAAGCTGCTGGGCATTTGGGGCTTATGCATCCCTGGAATCTTACATTCTCGGAGCAGAGGGAAAAAACATGGACCTTTCCGAAAACAACATAAAAAACCTGCTTTCCGGAGAGTATCCTGAAAGTTTTGACTATGACGATGGTGGAAACGCTTTTATGACCACAGCTTACTTTGCCCGCTGGAGCGGCCCGGTAAGTGAAATCGATGATCCCTACGACTCTCACTCCGGGATATCTCCGACAGACCTCCCACCCTTAAAAAGGATACAGGAAGTGTTTTTTATCCCGTCCAGAAGCGGTTCCGAAGATAATGATCTGATCAAATGGGCTCTGATGAAATACGGGGTGGTTAGCTCTTTGATTTACTATTCTCCCGATGCTTATGACGCTGCCAACTGCACTTATTATTACGCAGGCTCGAATAGTGAAAACCATATGATAGGTATAGTAGGCTGGGATGATTCTTTTGACCGAAACAAATTCACTCCTGTAGCTCCCGGAGACGGAGCGTTCATCGTTAAGAATTCCTGGGGTACCAGCTGGGGAGAAGAAGGTTTCTTCTATGTTTCGTATTATGATACTAATATCGGGAGCGGAAATGTCGCTCATAAAGCCGAAGACCTGAATTCCTATTCCCATGTGTACCAGTACGATCCCCTGGGCTGGGTTGAAAATATCGGATCTTCAGGAAGCAACACAGCCTGGGCAGCTAATGTCTTTAAGGCTGAAGAAGCCGAGACCCTTGAGGCCGTGAGCTTCTATACTCCTGATTCCAACACAGAGTATGAAGTCTACATCTACACTGATCCGGTTTCCGGCCCCATAAACCCTGCTGGAGCAAAAGCTTCTGCCAACGGGACGATTACCTTTGCAGGCTATCATACTGTTCCCCTGAAATCCGGAGTCCCGCTTGAGGAAGGACATAACTTTTCAGTAGTTGTAAAATTTACTACCCCTGAATACTCCTATCCTGTGACTGTTGAATTCCCGTTGGAAGAGTATAGCAGCAAAGCAAGGGCAAACTCAGGGGAGAGTTTCTTCAGCCTGGACGGAAAAAGCTGGGTGGATACTGCTCTTGCTGTGGAAAACATGAACGTCTGTGTTAAGGCCTTTACAAACAGAAGCAAGGCGGCGGAAGCTGCCTTCACGACCAATGTGACCTCGGGTCCGGGTCCTCTTACGGTTGGATTTATTGATGCAAGTACCCTTTCCCCTACCACCTGGTACTGGGACTTCGGAGATGGATACACCTCTAATGACCGTTTTCCAGTTCATACATATTCGGAAGCCGGGAAGTATAATGTCACGCTCCATGTGAAAAACGAATATGGAAACAGTACTCTTGAAAGAACAGAATGGATCAGAGTAACTGACGCTTCACTGCTCTATGTGGATGATGACGGGTCTGCTGACTTCACTTCGATTCAGGATGCAGTTGATGCTGCTTCTCCGGGAGCCACAATAGTTGTCCGTAACGGTACATATACAGAAAATGTGGATGTCGACAGCACCGTGACAATCGTTTCCGAATCAGGACCTGAGTTCACGGAAGTAAGGGCTGCAAATCCAAAAGATTCAGTATTCTACGTAACTGCAAATGCAGTTAATATTTCAGGTTTTTCCGTAAGTGGAGGGTCCGAACTTCTGTCTTCTTCTTCATATAGCACCGCCGGAGTCTGGCTCTATGATGCTAGGGACTGCAACATAAGTGGGAACTTGCTTTCGGACAACTTCTGTGGAATTTATTCGATTATTTCAGGGAACTGCACCTTTAATGGGAACAGGGCTGAATCCAACCGATATGGAATATATATATCTTCATCGGAAGGGAACACTCTGAGAAATAACAGGATGGAAAACAATTCTTTCAATTTTGCAATTCCCAGGGCTTCGGCTGATCAAGACATTGATGAAAGCAATACAGTTGACGGCAAACCTGTTTACTATCTTGTAAATGAGAGAAACCTTATCCTTGATTCAAATTCGAATGCCGGAACAATATATTGTATTGACTGTCAGAATATAACAGTCAGGGATCTGAATCTCTCCGGAAATTACTATGGGCTCTATCTCTACAATACTGTGGATTCCGATATTGAAAATATCAGCACATCAAAAAACAATTACGGGTTCTATGTTTCAGGTTCATCATTCTTGAACTTCACGAACAGCTGTGCAGATTCAAATTCCTACGGGATTTATATTAAAGACTCACAATGGAAATATTTCTCCGGCAATAGAATGGATGGGAACAGGTGCAACTTTGGAATTGAAGGAAACTGTACTTCACAAAAAGTGCCTGAAATAGAGTCAAGTAACCTCCTTAATGGAAAGCCCCTGTATCTCCTTTCAGGAGTCTCCGACTATATTCTGGGAGCGGAATCAGACGCTGGATCTGTTTGTTTACTTAACTGCCTGAACATAACAGTAAGGGACCTTATATTCCAGAACGAGCTTTACGGAGTCTGTCTTTGCGGGACTGAAGATGCAGCACTTGAAAACAATACTTTTGCTAACAATTCTTACGGGGTATACCTTAGGGATTCCGGAAATTGTAAGATACGAGGAAATAAATTTTCGGGCAATTCATACGGAGTCTCCCTGACGACCTCTTCAGGAAATACCCTGGAAAATAACACCCTATCCGAAAATTCCGGCTATGGCATCTACCTTTCCGAATCCCGAGATAATACTATAAGCGGCAACAGTGCCTTTGGGAGCGATACCGGAATCCGGGCAGACTGCTCCAGTGGCAACACTTTTGCGGAAAATATTGCTTTTAAAAATACTTTCGGGATTTATTTGTTTGATTCGGATTATAATATCCTGACAGCAAACGCCGCAAATACGAACAGTAAAAACGGATTTTATCTGACCATAAGCCAGCACAACACTCTTTCAGGAAACACTGCTTCAGAAAACATCCGTGGAATTGATCTTGAGGGCTGGCCAGGGGAAGTTTTGACTACAGATAACATCCTGTTCTCCAACACGGTTTCAAATAACTCTGAATCCGGAATCTGGCTTACAGCAGCTGCAAATAACACTATCTACGGAAACTTGTTCAATAACACAAAAAACGTTATGGACAAAGGACACAATACCTGGAACACTACCATAGGAAATTACTGGAGCGATTATGCAGGCACTGATGCTGATTGTAATGGGATAGGAGATGTTCCTTATGTTATCAATTCCATGACCGGAAGTAAGGACTACCTCCCTGTATACAAAAAAACCGAAGTTTCCGGAGAAGGCGGGCAGACTTATAATAACCAGACTGAAAAAGGACAGAGTAGCAGTAGAAGGTCAGGTTCTCTTGGAGGAATATCGGGAGTTTCTTCTGTCAACGTCCTGACATCGAGCGTTTCCAGGCAGCAGGTAATCGCAGGCCAGCAAGCGGATTTCAACTTCAGTAATCCCGGATGCAGTATTGTGAGCATCAGCTTTGTTCCAGGGATTAGCGCAGGAACTTTAACCGGAAAAGTTGAGGTCCTGAAAGGTCTGGAAAAGAACGATCTGGAAAAAATAGTTCTCGAAGTTCCGGAAGGCGAGGTCTACCAGTATATGAATATAGTTCTCGGAAGCCAGGGATTCGGAGAATCAGGCGCTTTTGAGGGAGCTGTTATTGACTTTAAAGTCCCACGCTCCTGGATAGAAGGAAACAATATCAATGAAGCAAAGATCTTTCTGAATCGCTTCCATGAAAATGCCTGGGTTCAACTTTCTACTGAAAAAGTTGGCGAGGATGACGAATTCCTCTATTTCAGGTCCGAAACCCAGGGCTTCTCCTTCTATTCAATTACAGGGCAAAAAAAAGGTGCTGTTACAATAACGCCGACAGAAACTTCTGAGTCTGGAGAAATGGCACGGAATGTAATGGATAATGAAGCTCCAGAAGTGGCCTCCGAAGAAGGAAATAAAATTCCAGGTTTTGGATCGATCTTTACAGCCGCAGGAGTTCTTTCCGCGTTGCATCTGCTGAAAAAGAAGGCAGGAAGATAAAAAGCTAAACCTTAGATACTGTAAGGGAAAAATCTTTTCCCTTACCA
>CAZCKG010000207.1:0-4671 GCA_964498825.1 uncultured Methanosarcinales archaeon | reverse complement strand
ATTAGTACTCCAAATTCCAATATAAATACAGCAAAAACGAAATAAGGGGTTATGAAAACATGCCAGCAAAAGTCAACAAAGAAGAGTGTACAGGCTGCGGAACCTGTGTAGATGAATGTCCTGTAGAAGCAATCATCGTAGATGAAGAAGAAGGTTGTGCAGTTGTAGATGAAGAAGAATGTGTAGATTGTAGAGCATGCGAAGAAGCTTGCCCTCTAGAAGCTATAAAAGTCAAAGAATAACCGGAAGAGCTGAGTTACGCTAAGGGTCTTTTTGCAAGACTCAGAACTTCAGCTAAGTAAAAGGGGAGGCTAATCAGGGGTTTATTTTAGTGCTTGAAAACAGCTTCCCATTCCGATTCTCTGTTTTTCAAATACCGTCTGTTCGCTCCGCTTGAGGAGGGAAGGACTTTTGTTTCATATCCCATTTTCCTTAAAAGAGGTTCGTATTTTCCTGATTTTTTGCCGTTGAAACAGATCAGCCTTATTTTTGGGGCTATCTCTTTTAATTTTGAAAATTGGTTTATTTCTTCGTCCCTGATATTTGCGTCCTCACTTTCTATTCTATTTCCTGCTTTAAATACGTCCCAGAGACCTATTTTATGACACTTCAGGGTTTCGAGCCTGCTTTTGTAATCCATGTCCTGAAGGTTTTCCCCAATTGAATGGCCGACCAGTCTCCAGAAGTCATTGCCAGGATGCCCATAGTACTGGTGTTTCCTGATGGACACATCTCCCGGAAGGGACCCAAGAATCAGGATTTCAGTGTTCTCGTCAACAATCGCTGGAAAACCCTGCTTTATCATTATATAAGGTAGCTGGAACTCAAGGATATTTTAATTTTTGGGAACAAAGAAAATTCAAATTTGAGTAATTTTTTCTGACATGTCCTTATAATAGTTAAAAAGCTCCTGCCCCCAGGAAAGGGCGCTTTTCTCAAAGCTCACCATTTCATGGTTATAGTATCTCCCATCTTTTGAGATCATGGATAAAGAGATGAAGCGATCTGTAATAATGCTTGAGGCAAGCTCAATTTTGCTGTCACATACATAAAGGCATGTGTTTTCCATATTAAGGAACTCTCCTACTTCCTCTCTATAGTCTGCAACCAATTTACTGTATATTGACCTTTCGAGAATAAGAGATACCTTGATACCTTTTTTTGCAAGGTCCAGATACAGGCTGGGGTATCCTGGACGGAAAAATGAAGAAATTTCCATAACTGCTTTGGACCTGTAAAGCGGATCCATAATTTCCGGAGGGTAATCAAAAATATGAGTTCTCTCAGGTACAAGCTCCTTGCAGTGGCCCAGTTCTCCAATCCTGTCCAGCAGGTGAGAAGGAAGGGTACGCAGATCCTGTCTTGCCCAGTAATCGTGATTCTCATCAAATACCTGAAAAGTGGAGAGAAGAGGCTCCATTTTGGGAACAATAAGCTTTCCTTTTACCGAAAGTTCGTAAACATCGTCCTTCTGCACAAGCAGCCCATCCTTAAGCAAAATACGGATCTGGGCCATAATAGGGCTGGAACTGACTTCAAGCTCGGTTTTTATTTCTTCAATTGTTTTTGGCCCGTTCTTCAGGAGCAAAAGTAAGTTTTTTCTTTTGTCCGAAAAAAAAATTGTATCTATTAACTGCAGCTCCATATTCATTAGATCTAGCCTCCGGAAAAAAATTTGAACTATATCTGGAATTACCTGGGCGTCTGAAAGCGGCTTAAAAACTTAAATCTATATAAACCTGATTTATATCTCATTGCAGGCTGAGCAACATGGCTTTTGAAACGGCACCTCTTTCAGATGTACGAACTGCATTGTCAATTACTATTTCACTATCTGTCTGCGATGCTCTTGATTTATAGAACTCAAAAAGTTCTCTGGCCCAGCCCGTAGCTTGAGGTTCGGAACAGTACATATAGTCATGATAGAACCTTCCATTACGGTCAAAGAGGGAGATCACCATTCCACGATCAGAAATTAGAAGTTCGGCCAATTTAATTCCGTCATTGCAGACAAAAAGCTCAGTGTTCTGCATCGAAGCAATTTTCTTTATTTTCCTTTCGTAATTGTGCAGAACCTTTTCGAGTACTGATTCCGTAAAGATTAGGGTAATTTCTGAGTCCATCCTTGCAAGTTTTGAGTAAAGGGGAAGGAATTCAGGCCTGTAAAAGGATGAAAATATCATTAGATAACGTGAAGAGGAAAAGAAATTCAAAAGTTCCGTATTTGGTTCAAAAATTTGGCTTGGATCTGTTTTTACCAGGTTGCAGTCTTTCAGATCTCCTATTTTTTCAAGAAGATACTGGGGAATTCCGCTCAGATCGTGTTCAACCCAGTAGTTATCTTTTTCGAGTAAAGTAAGGACATTAACAAGAGATTGAACTTTTTTGAAAATCTGATCCCCCATATCTGTCAATTCATAGCTGCCATTTTTTTGAATAACCAGATTACTGTCTGTAAGCCTTTTGATCTGTGGCAAGATAGCTGTGGGAGAAACATCAAGGAGGTTTTTGATTTCTTCCATTGTTCTGGGTTTCTCTCCCAGGAGTAAAAGGAGGTCTCTTCTTTTTTGGGAACGAAATACGACATCTATTAATTCAGGTTGTATTCAAACCACCTCTATCTCATTTTTTGTAAATGTGGGTATTTTATATTCTGATAAACATCTGTACAATGGGCAAATATAAACTCGAGTTCCAGTCTGGTTCTGTAAAACCTGAAGAGGAGAAGAAGTTTGTGCCATATTTGAAGGTAAACGATATTCCCATTTATATAAAAGAATTTGGATGAATAATTTAAAACGTAAAATGATCTCTTGAAAGATAATATTATCTTGTCGATATAATTTTGAAGTACCTGAAATATATCTTATTCGTGTTAAAAATACATCTGATGCCTTTGTTCTAAATAAAATTAAAGCTTAACACTAATATATTCAAAAATTTGCAACCTGAGATACTACAATAAGAACAATGAAATTTTTGATACCTTTTATCTAAATACTCTCATTGTTCAAAAAAATTACTGCTGTTTTGAATATCCTTTCATTTAATCCTCAATATGTGAAAATATAATAAGTAATCTCAAAATTTTGGGCTCGATTTATTGCGAGATGTAGAAACAAAAACTTAGGGGGTAAAAAGTGGCGCAATGGGGTCAAAATTTCGGACCCTATATTGCTCTGTAAAAATGGGGGAAAAATTTCCATCGGTTATGGTATATGCAATGATTTCCCCTAATTATGCTGTAGTACGTGTCAGAATTCAGGCACGGGTATCATTCAAAAAGGAAAAGTTCCGGCGAAAATGAAGAGTTCTTTCAAGAGTTTATACTATAGGGAAATCCAGAGGCAGTACTGATTGCTCAATAGTACTGAAAAAACGGATAAACTGTGGATTTTCTTCAGGATAAATACAACCGAAAGAAAAACTTCACGGAGGTAAAGCTGGAACCTCATTATGCCGAACAAATCCGGGACTGCAGACCCGGAGCGGTAACGACCTTTTTGCTGAAAATCTAAATGGAGGTTTAGAAATATGTTGGACTTTACAGCAGCAAGTCTGAAAAGGGTATTAACCAGATACAATGTGGCTCTGGAAAAGGCAATGACCCCTGAAGAAGCCGCAGAAGAACTCTATCCTAAAGACGAATTAATTTACCCGATCGCAAAGGCCATCTTTGAAGGAGAAGAAGATGACGTTGTAGAGGGTCTCGAAGCAGCTATTAAAGCAGGCAAGGACCCAATCGCTCTTATCGACGATGCTCTCATGGTCGGTATGGGTGTTGTCACAAGACTCTACGATGAAGGTATCATTTTCCTCCCCAATGTCATGATGTCCGCTGACGCCATGCTTAATGGTATCGAATTCTGTAAGGAAAACTCCGAAACTGCTCCTGAAACCAAGGGAACCATTGTCTGCCACGTCGCAGAAGGTGACGTTCACGACATTGGAAAGAACATTGTTACCGCTCTCCTCAGGGCAAACGGCTACAATGTAGTTGACCTCGGAAGGGACGTTCCTGTGGACGAAGTTATCACTGCAGTTGCTGCAAACAACCCAATCATGGTCACAGGTACTGCACTCATGACCACCACCATGTATGCATTCAAGGAAGTTAACGACAAACTCCTCGAGAAAGGATACAAGATTCCATTCGCATGCGGTGGCGGCGCAGTTAACCAGGACTTCGTATCCCAGTTTGCACTTGGTGTATATGGTGAAGAAGCCGCTGATGCCCCCAAGATTGCTGACGCAATCGTTGCAGGTACTACAGATATCGCAGCATTAAGAGAGAAATTCCACAAGCACTGAGGTGAGTTAAATGGCAGCAAAAAGATTCACTAAGATGGCATACGCAAGCGCAGACGAAATGACCTTCGGCGTAGCCAAGCACCCAGTAAAGGCAGGCCTTGGCCTCGAGATCGGTGCAGGTTACACAATTCCTGAAGTTAACTACGCTCCAAGACCTGAAGCCGGTGCATCCAAGGAAAAACTCGTAAAGGAATACGAGAGGATCACCACTGACATCATGGCAAGAATGGTCCAGGTCGGTTTCCCAGCAGTTATCCTTGAAACAGAACACGTTCAGCAGATGTCCAACAACCCCTCCTGGGGAGCAGAAGTTGCACACGCCCAGAAGACCATCATGGAAGAATACCACGATGAATACGG
>CAZCKG010000206.1:0-4673 GCA_964498825.1 uncultured Methanosarcinales archaeon | reverse complement strand
CTATCTTAAAATTCTATATCACAGCACATCTTTTGTAATGTGCATATCATCTTAGTCATTTCCTGAAGTGGCATTCTGGAACTCAGGTCGTTTTGCGGAACTCAGTAGTTTTGTAATATAATATGTAAGTACAACACAGGAATATAAAATATAGAATATCATATAGAGAATACGATACATGAATATAAAATAGAGAATATAATACATGAATATAAAATAGAGAATATAAATAGAGAGTTATTGAAAACATGTTTGACCTCAATATCACATCTTCCGTCAATGGAGACAGAACAGGTGGCAGGGCTAAAAATTCTATTTTCTCAAGTCCTTCCTTAACGATTATTGTCCTGTGCATACTTTCATTCATTCTGGAACAGATTCCTATTATAGGGCCTCAATACATCAGTATTTTTCAGTTTGACCCGAATTCTCTCATACTGCGCCCATGGACACTTGTCACGTACATATTCCTGCATACAGGTTTATGGCATCTTTTCTTCAATATGTTCGTCCTGTTCTTTTTTGGGCCTGCCCTTGAAAAAAGAATAGGAAATAAAATGTTTTTAGAAGTATTTTTCACATCAGGAGTTCTGTCGGCTTTAGGATTTGCCTTCTTAAGCAAGCCTATTTTCGATATTTCACCTGGTCTTATGGTTGGGGCAAGCGGAGCAATATATGGAGTATTTGCAGCTCTTACGGTGCTTGAGCCAGACCTTCTTGTTTATGTATACTTTGTTCCAATGAAACTGAAATATGCCCTTTTACTTTTTGCTCTCTTTGACATTCTCATGGTCAACTTCCCGGATACGATAGCTCATACAGCCCATCTTAGTGGGCTCTTTATCGGCCTTTACATGGGTTTACGTATAAAGAAGGCTCAGGAGAAATACATCAAAACATATGGCAGGTGGTGAATCTGGAAGGGAATTTTCTTCTGGATACATATTATTATCCAAAACCTGCTCCAGGGGAAAAAATTCCAATTCAGGTCCTGAATTTCAGGAAATTGTTTGCAGCCTGGTCTCCAGAGTTGAAAAAGACTCTTTACTTTGAAAAAAGGCCAGAAAATGAAAGCTTGAAACGGGTGCGTGAGGTCTCTTTAATTCAGGTATATGATTGGCTTGCAGGCAGAGAGGGGCTGATAGAACTCACTGACTTTGAGTTTGGACGATTTATGGAGATCTATGAGGCTTTCTTGCAAAAAATGGGGGAAATCCAGTATATTAGACAAAAGAAGGGGCGAAAGACTGAAAATATCTTTGAACTCAAGGAATCTGCTTATATTATCCGAGAAGTTAAAAAAGGGCCCTTTTCTGATAAATTATAATTATATAAATTATACATCGTATAATTATATGTCATTTTTTACCATAGATTTTATTCCTATTTAAGATTCTTCTGTCCTTTTCGTAGGACGAATCGATGGGTTTTTCATCCCAACAAATTATATAAGGATCGGTTATAACCTGTAATTGCCTTAATATGCAAATGTTTTACTACAGAAAAGCAGATATTAGATATTACCTAATTGCCATTCAAGTTGCGGTGTCAGGACTTAAAACTCAGATATTGAAAACTGCAAACTCCGGAACTTCCGTCGTCGGAATCTAAAGCTAATCCAGTACAGGCAAACTGAAAAGCAACTTCAATTGTCGCTTTCCTCCCTTGCTAATGACGCACGGCGGCGAATGAATATATAAAAAGTAAATGAATAGTAAAATTGAAGTTCAGATTCCGTGAGCTGTAAGATCGCAGAGGATATTAATGATGAAACCTGTTAAAAGTGGAATTGACTCCATATCAAAATACCTCCGCTCAAAAAAAGAAGTAGGCAGGAGGAAAATAGGACTTCTAGTGGACGGTCCAAATATTCTCCGAAAGGAATTTGATGTAAATCTTGAAGAGATAAGAGACGTCCTGAAAGACTATGGGAATATCAAAATCGGACGCGTTTTTCTTAACCAGTATGCCTCTGATAAACTTGTTGAAGCTATTGAAAACCATGGGCTTGAGCCCATAATATGTTCCAGCGATGTTGATGTGCGCCTCGCAGTAGAGGGCATGGAACTTGTCTATAATCCTAATATCGACACTCTTGCAATAGTGACAAGAGACGCGGACTTCAAGCCTCTCCTGAATAAAGCAAATGAACACGGCAAAGAAACGATTATCTTTGGGGTAGAACCCGGTTTTTCCACAGCCCTCAAGAACTCTGCAGATTATGTTATTCTAATGAAGAAAAATCAAATGAGTAGTTATGACGAATCCGATGAGGTTGCAGGGTCCGGTGGGGGAAAAATTGATCCCACGGAAAAAATTGATGCAGCGGATTTTGAGGAATATCAGGACGATTTATATGAAGGATCTATGGAAAAGACCTGATTAATGTCGCTCCTTACGATATCCTCTTTAATCTCCAGTTTCAGTTTTTACGGATAATTTACATCTACGCCAAGGATGTCCTTTTTTCCGGCAAAGACGTCACGTGCTATCTCGGCACATCCTATTGCAGCGTGCCATTTTCCGAGGCGCAGGCATTCCTGTCCCAGATGTGCACGGATTTTTGTGTAAATATATTCTGTTTCTCCTACAGAGCCCGCAAGGAAAACTACTCCGTTTGTCCCGTAATCCTTCAGAAGAATCTGCATTGAAGCTATTTCCATGGCTGCAAAAAGGGCGATAGTGTCCAGAGCAAGAAGGGCGGGTTTCTCTCCTTTTTTGGCTGCATCGAGTAATTCATCCCGGTCTTTGTAAGGAGTCATCTTCAGGGTTCCTGCCTCAATAAATGCCTGGTTTGCTGTCTGGAGTCCATTGTCTACATCTCTGATAGCTTGCAGATCAAGGGGGCCATGATGAATACCCGGGGCAAATATACAGGCATCAATTGCACCAATCACTTTTCCTGCGGCAACTGCAAGGGTAACAGTATTTGAACTTATATCGGAAACTACAAAGTCCTCATAGCCCAGGCACAGGATATGGTAAGCAATTCCAAGTTTTTCAGGGCTTGTAAGGTGGGAAAAGACCTTCATCCTGGGATCCACTTTGCTCTTAATATGAAGACCAGGAATTGCTATGGCATGAATTCCGGAGTTACGGATTGCATCAAAAACTCTTGTGCCGCCACCTGTCTTTTTTCCAGCTCCCTCAATACTCTGAAGCCCTCTCCCTTCAAGGGCCTTTACATTTTTTATTTCGGAAAAGCCGTCACCCATAGAATATGTAAGGGCTACGAGGTCAATATCTTCACGCCGGACCTCTAAATTCTTTTCAACGGAATCCACTATCTCATTTTCTGACATTGCAGCAGCTTCAGCTCTTTCAAGCTCAAAGGTCAGAACTTTCTTCCCTTCTATTAAAGCAAAACGCATTGCAGTTGTCCCGTGGTCAATTCCTATAAATGCCAATTAGTAGTCTCTCCTGTAACGCCTCAGAGGGCAGTTCTTAAGATTTCGTTCAATTCGCTCATGATTCTGTCTCCCTCTTCAGCGGTTCCAACTATTGTTACCAGCCTGATTTCCTGGAAACTTCTACCTTCAGAGAGCAATAACCTTAAATTTCCTCTTGAATCAGCACGCAATACTTTTCCGGTTAGACTTCCGCCTGCAGTACCTTTTACGGAAATTACGGATGGAATTATTTTTTTTATTTCAGGATGCTGGCTTACAAGTTTTACTATTCTTTTTCCAGCTCTTCCTCCGATGACTGTTGTATGAGCTCCGCCAAGTTTACTTTTTGAAAAATTTTGTATATTTTCCTGCAGGTTGTTTTTATCTTCTGTCATCATAGTCAAATCGACAACTTCTTTTCCGGATTTTTTTCGTTTTCTTATTTTTTTTCGTTTTTATATTTATTATGTATATTTATATGTAATGAGAATCTCCGGAATGTTCTCAACTATAAAAACCTTTTCAGGTAAAAAGTAGCTTTTTGACATTATTTTGCCTGTAAACCGTTATAAAAAGAAGATGTTCCAGAAGTCAAAAATATATTTGACTTCTGATTATCCAGGAATCATTCTCTGTGGAAACTGCCTTTTCCGCAACTTCGTTTTTCATTAAACTCAGATTTTTTCAAGTTCCTTCATACTTATGAGCTTGATCTTTTCTTCTTCGAGCGTTTTAACAGCTTTTTCAATCTCATTAACTCTTACTATTAAAAGTGCCTTCTGATCCCTGGTAACAAAGGCATATGCATAATCAAGATTAATATTAGCTTTTCCAAAAACCTCTGCAATACGGGACATGCTGCCAGGAACATCTTCCATTTCTATTCCCAGAACACTGGTTTCGGAAACAGTGAATCCTGCATTATGGAGTACACTGTGTGCATAGTCAGATTTGTCTACAACCATGCGGATTATCCCAAAGTCTCCAGATTCGGCAATCGTAAATGCTCTGATATTTATTCCCGCATTCTTCAATTTATCTGCTATGTTTGCAAGCCTTCCAGGTTTGTTTTCCGCAAAAAGGGAAATCTGTTTTATAACTTTGTCTTCCATTCCGGCACCCATGTCCTTACATCCCTTGTTCTTCTTTATATTCTTTTTTACTTCCTGCTTTAACCTTTTTACTAAGAATGCTTTAACCTTTTACTAAGAATATAATAAGTTCTTATGTATATTTTAAGTTTACAGATTATAGCTTAATTTGGATCTGGTTTCCCTGAAGATT
>CAZCKG010000205.1:0-4717 GCA_964498825.1 uncultured Methanosarcinales archaeon | reverse complement strand
GACCAGTTTTTTTGATTCCTCTTCAGTCTGCTGGCGGTGAAGCCCAAGAGCAAACACAATCTTAATATTTTCATTCTTGGCTCCTCCCAGATAAAGCTCTTCGAGCAGAGAAGGCAGGATTTTTGCAGTAGGAGTTGGCCTGGTTATGTCGCTTACGATAATTACAATTCTGGAAGCCGGATTTACAATTTCGGAAAGTCGCCTGCTTTTTACAGGATTTTCAAGCGCTTTTTTAATAAGAAAAGTTTTTTCCCCCGCTGTTCCAGGTTCCGAAGGAAGGATAATGCTGGATATGTATTTCTCCGGGATATCCAGCTCAAGTTCCAGATTTCCAAAAGCAAGTGGTATTTTTTGTGTGTTTGCAGTCATGTTTATGCCGTTGGTTTCATCTTGATACCGTTTTTATCTTGATACTTTTTTCTTTAATAGTAAAAATATAGGAATAAACAATTATAAAACATACTTAAAGGCAGTTCATAAAGGCAGTTCAAACCTGCACTTTAAGTCTCTTTATTCAAGCGTGGATCAGATGTAATGGCTCTAAACTTCACTGGCTCGATTCCTTACAGGATTGCTTTTAGACTGGATTGCTTTTAGCTTTCTGTTTTTGATTATAATCATTTTATTAATTACTTTGTATTTAATTCTCGTTTTATTTTTTTACAGGCAATGTCCACCCACCATTGGGCATAACATGAATTTTAGCTTCAGGATTCTCGGAAATGATTTTTTGAAGTGCTTCATCTATACTTTTAGCAGGTATGAAGAAGGCGTTTTTACTTTCTTTTTCAGGAAGTTTTGAGACAATATAAAGTTTGAAATCTTTTGCAGCCTTTCCTACAATAGCGGATTTATGGCCTCCGAACTCGAAACATTCCCTGAACTTCTCTACCGCTTCACAGGGAGTTCTGCACTCACTGTTCCAGCGTTCATAGACCTGGTTTCCTATTCCTTCAGCACATTCGGCAACAAGGATAATTGAACCTCCCTTTTTTACGGCAGGAATAGCATTTTCAAGGGATTTTGTCGCCTGGTAGAGATTGATATCTTTTGGGTAACCTCCACAGGAAACAACTACAGCATCCGCGGGTTCTACAGGTACTTTGTACATTGCATCCACATACTCTGCTCCTTTCCTGTGAGCCTCGACAAAATCGCCTGCAACGGCAGCAACTATCTCTTTTTTGCTGTCTATCACGACGTTGAGTATAAAAGTCAGACCTGCAATCTTTGCAGCTTCTTCTATATTCTGTCTTGCCGGGCTGTCAGCTCTTCCTGAAAGAGGAGAGCCTTCAAAGAGCTTGCTATAAAAGCTGTGGAAAGAAATTATAGCTTTTTCCGAACTGACTCCAGGAAGGATAGCTTTTCCTCCTCCCCCATATCCTGCATAATAGTGAAATTCCAGCGTTCCAGTACTTATAATAAGGTCTGAATCAAGTACTTCTTCAAAGACTTCAACAGGCGTTCCAAAACTCGTTTCTCCAATATGTCTGCACCTTTCTCTGTCATGTTGAATGCACCGTATGCTTTCGAAGATTTCTTTCCCTACAAGCTGTCGGCATTCTTCTTCGGTCTGTAAACGGTGGAGTCCGAGAGCAAACACAATGGTAATATTTTCTTTCTTTGCTCCTCCCAGATAGAGTTCTTCAAGAAGAGGAGGAAGAATCTTTGCAGTTGGTGTCGGCCTGGTAACATCGCTAACCATGATTGCAACCTTTGAGTTTGGGTTTACAATCTCGGAAAGCCTCCTGCTTTTTACAGGATTCTCAAGAGCTTTTTTTATTAAAAGAGCTCCTTTTTCCCTGATTTCAGGTTCCGAAGGCAGGATAACACTGGACATATTTATAGGAGGAATGCTCAGCTCAAAAATCCCGCTTCCGTAAGCGACTGGAATCGTTTTTATATTTGTAGTCATGTTAATTCCGATGTGTTCGTGTTAATTATATAAAACCGTATAGGTTAACAATACTGAAACTTCTTATATTGTTTTGTAAATTCATTAGTTGAAATCGGTAGTTTTCTCAAGTTCAATTTTTTTCAAACGTTTGTATCCAGTATTTCTGTATTAATATTAATTTTTTTTGTATTGTCTGTAGACTTTTTATTTCTCAAGCGTAGTAAATCCTAAAAATGTAAATATTTCCTGCGCTTTCTTATACGTATAGTCATCTATAAGCATGCCTACTGCTGTGGATCTATTTAATGAAACTATTCATATGAGTAAGTCAGAAGGAACTTTTCAAATATTTCATGGAGAGGCGGGAAAAGGGAATTCATATTGGGGGATTAGAACAATGGACAAAGATAGGATATCTTATCACGAATCCGTTCAAAAAATGTACGATCGGATAAAAAAAGACAGTATAACAAATGTCTGGGATCGTTATGAGGCGCAGGGCCTTGGAGGAGACCCAGACAAAAGGTGCTTGTTCTGCATGAGAGGGGTGCGCTGTGACCTCTGTTCCAACGGCCCCTGCCGCTCGGATGCTGAAAAAGACAAAAGAGGAGTATGCGGAATCACTGCAGATGGTATGGCAATGAGGATGATGCTCCTCAGAAATGTAATGGGAGCTTCGACTTATCACTACCATACTGACCAGACTATCAGGACCTTGAGAGAAACTGCCAGAGGCAACACTCCTTATACTATAATAGAACCTGAAAAGTTAAGGACATTTGCAGGGCGGCTGGGGATTGAAACCGACGGATCAGACTCGGAAATTGCTCTTCGCCTCTGCGAATTTGTAGAAAAGGATTTTAATAGACCTGCCTACGAACCGAGCCGGATTGTTGAGCTCCTTGCTCCTCCCGAAAGAAAAGAAAAATGGAAAGCACTGGAAATATTTCCTGGCGGGATCTACGGAGAAATGATGCTTTCTACAAGTTCCTGCCTGACAAACGTGGATGGATATTACTCGAGTCTTGCCCTGAAAGCCATGCGCATGGGAATTGCAATGGGATACCAGAGCCAGCTTGTAAACGAATATTGTCAGGACATTCTTTTCGGGATTCCAAAGCCTCACGCTATGAGAGTAGACCTTGGGGTCCTGGACCCTGAATTCGTAAATGTGCTCCCTAACGGGCACGAGCCGTTCCTCGGCTTTGCTATGGTTCAGCTTGCCCGAAAATCGGAATGGCAGGAAAAAGCAAAAGCTGTAGGGGCAAAAGGCCTGAGGGTTATCGCTAACATCGAAACTGGACAGGAGATGATCCAGAGATGGGAGGAAGATGATGTGTTCTACGGATTTACCGGCAATTGGATTTCCCAGGAAGCGGTGCTTGCAAGCGGAAGTGTGGACCTCTTTGCCGCAGACATGAACTGTTCACTCCCTGTCGCTCCTCTCTACGCCGAAAAATATAATTTTAAACTCATGCCTGTAAGTGAGCTTGTGGCTTTCGAAGGTATCGAAGAACGCCTTAACTATAATCCTGTAGAAGCAGAAAAACAGGCAGCGCAACTCCTGGATATGGCGATCGAAAATTTCAAAAAACGGAGAAGTTCGGTAGAACCGGTTTTAAAACTCCCTATGACAGAAGCAATGGTTGGCTTTTCAAGCGAGAGCATCCTTGAGGCTCTGGGAGGCAGCCTTGACCCACTCCTTAATGCCATAAAAGACGGTTCGATTAAAGGAGTTGTCGGGATGGTTTCCTGTACCACTCTAAGGGACTATGGACAGGACGTGCACAGCGTTGCCGTGGTAAAAGAGCTGATCAAAAGAAATATTCTCGTCCTGTCTATGGGCTGCGGGAATGGGGCCATGCAGGTTGCAGGCCTCTGTACTCCTGAAGCCAGAGAATTTGCAGGAGATAGCCTGAAAGCTGTGTGCGAGGCCCTTGGTGTTCCTCCAGTGCTTAGTTATGGGACATGCACCGATACAGGCAGGCTTGCCGATCTCCTGGGAGCCATTTCCGGAGCTCTTGGAGGTGTGCCAATTCCAGACCTTCCTATTGCTGCTGCAGCTCCTGAGTATATGGAACAGAAAGCTACAATAGATGCTATATTTGCCCTGGCAATCGGGCTCTACACCTATGTGAATCCTGTCCCAACTGTCACAGGTGCCCCCAATCTTGTCAAGCTGCTGACTGAGGACTGTCGGGAAATTACGGGTGGAATCCTGAATGTGGAAACGGACGCCGTGAAAGCTGTAGATGGGATAGAACAGCACATAATGGAAAAGAGGAAAAAGCTTGGGATCTGAGATTCAGGGTGGAAAAAAAATTAAAGACCTTTTAGAAGGATAGGGCTGAAAATTAAAAGCATGAACAGAAAATTGCTGAAAATTAGAGTTCTGAATAGAAGAGGTTTAAAAAGAAGAGGTTTAAAAAGAAGAGGTTTAAAAAGAAGAGGTTTAAAGTAACATCTAAGTAATTTATTATTTAGATGATCTCTTTTACTTTTATTTTTAACCAAATAAACTTGAAATGAGAAATTAAAGTTCTATGGTTTCTCCGGGTTTCATAATAACAACTTTTGTATCGACTTTTGCTTCCACAGCTCTTTTGAATTCTTCAGGATCCTGCCTAATTACATCAAAGGTGTTGTAATGCATGGGCACGACAATTTTGGGCCGGATGAGTTCTACAGCTTTTATAGCTTCCTTTATTCCCATTGTGAACCTGTCTCCTATTGGCAAAAAGGCTATTTCAGGTTCATAGAGTTCGCCAATAAGCTGCATATCCCCAAAAACACCCGTATCTCCTGCATGATAAATGGAAT
>CAZCKG010000204.1:0-4731 GCA_964498825.1 uncultured Methanosarcinales archaeon | reverse complement strand
CCTTTTTGCTTCGCTCAGAAGAACCAGTTTGCAGAGTCGGCACTAAACTCACTCAAAATAATCTCTATACAGGCAAATCAGGCAAATGATACTATTTCTTAATATGGAATATTTGCCAATGGTATTTGGTTCCTGTATTATACGAGTGCGTTTTCCTGCTCTCAAGAGAATTGGTTTATAAACAGGAGTACAGATCTTCTATGTTCCCCAGGTTTAGAGGATCTGAAATAATATTGGAATAATATAAGTGTGAATACTTCTTCTTGGATTCTAGCGACTAATCAATGTAATTTTAAAATTCTCATCTAGCCCTGTATCCAGCGTTCTTTATATTGGATTTGCTTTGCAACTGACGTTTTTAATATACTGGTTACGGAAATTTTTTTTCCCCTGCGGTTCTGATCTAATCTCGGTTATTTTAAAATATGGCAGTCCCCTGATAGCCAGACGGGCCATAGAGTATGCAATATCTTTGGTAGGCTCTTTAATCTTTTCCGGGCCTGCTATGGCATTGAGCAGTTCCTCCAGGGTCGGGCTGTTCGACTTCCATGTACCGTTGCTCCATGCTTCTGCCGTATAGATTTCCCATTGAATTTTCACTGTCATCTATCTTCCCCCCAAATACACGTTCTTTAAATCGGGTACTCAAAAAAAACAAAAATTAAAACAAAATTGATTATATCTTTGCTTTTATTATTTTTATTATCTTTTGTCTATATGTTTATATTATGTATATAATCATGTTTTTGTTCTATATTTTATTGTGGTCGTAGAATCAGTCATAAATACAATCATGCTTATAAGTTTATAAAAAAGATAAGTAATTAACTACTTATCATATCTGGTTATTTACTTGATCTATCTAATTACTTTGATATGTCTGAGTGCATTTTTGACATATCTGTAAAATATTTATCTCAACTTATCCGCTTGATTTGATCCGGAATAGCTTTCCTGTCTTACAGGTTTTGAAAGCTGCTATCTAAAAATAAGAAAGGTGATCTTAATATGCACAAAACACTGAATCTGGAAGAATTAATTGCTGCAAAGCAGGTTGAAAAAGAGAACATGGAGACAGGTGAAGCCCTGGTAACAGAGGAGCTGTACGACTTAATAATCCCCCCTGGCACCGTTGTATCAATTATCTACGATATCGTGGAAGAATTTGGTCTCGAACCTGTAACCAGAAAGATGTTTGTAGGTGTTGCAAACAGTGAAGAAAGAGAACTCCTTGCTCTGCGTGGCCCTCTTGAAAAGGTTCAGGCTGCTGAACAATTTCTCTATGAGGAAATGAAGGCCTGGATTGAAACCCAGTAATCATGTTAATTCGATAATCGGGACTAACCCGGAAATATCGGTTTAAATAACTGTTTTATGGCACAATAATCATTTTTTAACAAAAACACCCAATGCAATAAAGGAAGCAGGAAGATTCCGATTATTTGGAATCAATGCCTGTAATATTTTCTTTTGAAAGATCAAAAACGGTTACTCTATGTAGTTTATCATAGATATCCAGTTTTGAGCCTTCTTCTACTTTTCCTATAACTGCGGCTGTAAGTCCGAAGTCTTCGAAGACTTTTACGCATTCTTCCGCCCTTTCAGGAGCTGCGGTAAAAACATAACCTGTGCCTGGGTGCACTTTCAGCCACTGTTCAAAATCCACATTCTCAGGTCTCGGGACTTTCTCCAGATCTACTGACGCTCCAACACCGCTTGTCTCACAGAGCATCCCAAGAGTTCCTATTAGCCCGGGATTGCTTATGTCTTTGCCTGCAGTTGCAAGTTTTCTATTTGCTATTTCCTGGGTTACAAGGTAGGTTTCCCTGATTTTCGCGGCTTCTTTGAAGGATGTCGTATCCCAGCTGTAAGGAGAATTTGGCCCTATTTTTCCATCCATGTCGTAGGCTGCAATTACCATATCTCCGGGATTTGCTGTGTCACTCCGGATTACACAATCCCTTTTTACAATCCCAATAATAGCAACCGAGAGAGAATTGTACTGCGTGTCAGGATGGACATGCCCGCCTACAACCGGGACTCCGAATTTCCTGATTCCCTCAGCAAGCCCTTCCATCATTTCCCTGCATGCTTCTGGAGAGTTCGAGGAGGCTATATCTACCATAGCAAGGGGTTTTCCACCCATTGCTGCGATATCGTTCACATTAACAACTACAGCTCCGTATCCTGCCCACCATGGACTGGCATCCAGCAACCTGCCCCACATTCCATCTGCTGCAAAGAGGATAACGTCATCTCCTCCTATATCGATAACTGCCGCATCATCTCCAAAATCGACAATTGCATTCTGATATTCAGGGCGGACGGCTTCGAATATTGAAACAATATCTTCAATCTGTTTTTTACGGGTAACCCCTTCAAAGTTTTTTATCCCTTCTGCGAGCTCTTCAAGGTTCAATGTCAGGCTTCCTGTTGTTTTTAATTGATATGAAAGTAGTATAATTACATTATCAAGTAGCAATCCAGCGACATTCATGATCAGGTACTGTAGCGAATTTACTGAATCGACAACTCAAGACAGGTTGTATACGAATTTCGTATTAGTAGCAGAAATTCATATCAATAGTGATCTCATTTATGAGCTAATGATATAAACACCAGAATTATAAACCTGATCTTTAAACCCCAGGTGTCTTCTTATCCTCTACACTAAATATTCTAAGATACTTTAATCAGTACCTATTCAGATTACCCTTTATCCCTTTTTTTCTTTATTCTTTGAAAAAGAAGCGACAACTTTTTATTAAATTATTCTCTCCTAATATGCCTACTTAATATGGTTTCAAATCGAAACACGATTTTCAAATCGAAATACGATTTCAAATCGATAAAAGTCTCTTACTGATAAATAAGGAGTGAAAAAAATGGTAGCAAAAATAGATGCAGACTCCTGCACAGGCTGCGGAAGCTGTGTAGACGAATGCCCTGCAGCTGCGATCTCCCTCAGCGATGACGATATTGCAGTTGTAGACGAAGATGAATGCCTTGACTGCGGTGCATGTGAAGATGCCTGCCCTAACGGGGCAATCACCATCGAGTAAAGTCTTAAAAATCAGTCTGAGAAGCGGAGTACTTTGACTCCGCCTATCAGGTCTCTGATTTCAGAGCCTTTTTAAATTCACACGACTTTTCCTTTCTATTACACTGAAAATATTATCCTTTTCCGTTCTTGCCAAGAATCTCTTTTGCTCTTTCCATATCTTCTCTTGACTGAATTTTTATGAGCTTTCTTCTCTCTTCACTCATCTGAGACATATCCTGGGAAAGGAGCCCGTAAGCATCAGCTCTGCACTGCCTGCAGTGGCGCATTTGCGTAACATAAGGTTCGCAAGCTTCCTGGACAGCTTTTCTTTCTTCTGCCGTAGGAGGTTCAATGTTTGCAAAGACTCCCTGGTTGATCAGAGGCATTACATTCATTATGTAAACCCCTAGTTCGCTGATTTTTCTGGCAATCTCAACTACGTGCTTGTCATTGATACCCGGGATGAGCACAGTATTAACCTTTACAACCATACCTGCATCAACAGCTGCTTTGATGCCATCAAGTTGGTTTTTGATCTGAATTTCCGCAGCTTCGATTCCCCTGTAGACCTTCCCGTGATAGACTATATGGCTCACTATTTTTGCCTGAATCTCGGGATCTATTGCATTTAATGTCACAGTTAACGTGGAAACTCCCACACGAATGAGATCCTGCAGCTTTTCAGGGAGCAAGAGTCCGTTTGTACTCATACAGAGAGTGAGATCCGGGAACTCCTTTTTTATCAGTTCAAAGGTTTCAAAGGTTGCGTCATTAGCCAGAGGATCGCCTGGGCCTGCAATCCCAACAACCTTAATAAATGGGTAGTCTGCCACGATCTGTCTTGTCTTCTCAAGAGCTTCCTCTGGACTCAGGACCTTACTTGTAACCCCTGGACGACTCTCGTTTACGCAATCAAATTCCCGGACGCAGAAGTTGC
Organism: uncultured Methanosarcinales archaeon; assembly: GCA_964498825.1. GTDB lineage: Archaea > Halobacteriota > Methanosarcinia > Methanosarcinales > Methanosarcinaceae > Methanosarcina. Next base: position 751 of record CAZCKG010000204.1, on the reverse strand, counting down.
ACTGGATATTGCATTTCGGAGCTACGGCCAGATGAATTCTTCCGTATTTGTGCTGGGCTTTCTTATCATAACATGGATGCCCGGCAATCTTTCTCAGGAGTTCTTCGTCAAACGTAGAGTCGTTACAAGTCTCATTTATAGGATTGTCTTCTTCTGGCAAAGTTTTCTCCTCCGTTCGGAGTTTTATATACAGCAGGACCTCAATACAGGAGCTTTAGAATGTATCGCAACCTATGATGTAGCCCCTTGATATAGATTGTGGAATCTTTTCAGTATCTCAAATATGTATTAAGATTTTTTACTGTAATTCCCATGAATTTTAAATCTTAAACATCATATATTAAAATCTCTTTAATTATATAATATTCAGCACAATACATTATATTCTTTCACGTGTTCTTTCTTATATGCTTTCCTATAATTTTTCTCATAAGAAACCATAAATATTCACAGTTTTAAATTTTTACTCTGAGAAATTGTCCATTTCGCACCATTTTCCTTCCCCTTCCCAGACTCTTACCTTCAGAGGAAAACCAAACCTTTCCAGAAGTTTAGAGTGGATGTGCTGGCAAAGATATTCGGAACTGGGGAACTCTATTAGTTCGTTCAATAAAGTATGATCATACTCCTGAAGGGTTTCTTTAATTCCCTTTTTCAGATCATAAAAGTCGATTACCATCCCGTTTTCCCGTACTTCCCCTTCTATTACAACCTCGATCTTATATGTATGGCCGTGCATTCTTCCGCATTT
>CAZCKG010000203.1:0-4800 GCA_964498825.1 uncultured Methanosarcinales archaeon | reverse complement strand
TATCCTAAAGGAAAAGGTGTTCTTATTACAGGGCCAACTGGTTCAGGAAAGACAATAATGGGGATACATTTCCTGTACAAAAACTGTTCGGCAGGAAAAAGTGGGCTACTGATTCTTACAAGAACTCTTTTGGAAGACTTTCTCCTTCAGTCAAAATCCATCGGAATGGATCTTGAACCTTTTATCGAGTCCAACCTTCTTTCAATAGAAAATATATTTCAGAGTCGGATTCAGGAAACTCTTCTTTCGTCCCGTCTTGGAAAAGGGCTTGAGATCGCTGAAAAAGATTGCATTGGTCGTGTGAAAGACCTTTCAAATAATGTAGATGTAGTATTACTGGACAGCCTTGGAGCTTTAACAAGGACACAGAGTTGCGTGGGCAACGAGGCTCTTAGCAAGTTTGATGTTATATATAGTATTCTGGCAAAACATGGATGCACCTCTCTCATCCTCATGGATGACCGTGCTCATAAACAGCATCAAGGTTTTGCAGATTATCTTGTCTTTGGAAAAATAGAGCTGAAATTTGAAGAAGATCATGAAAATGGAAAATTTATACGATATATTTCAGTGAGAAAAATGAGAGCTGTAGATCTTCCCGAAGAAAAAGTTTTCTTTGAAATCGTCCCTTCAGGAATTAAAATAAAATAAAATTTAATAGTCCTTTTTAGCATCTAAAAGGAAGGGAATAATTTAGGGAGAATGTGCTGCCTTAATCAAATGGAATTTTTCATTAATATTTTAAATATTTCCGATTTGGCCGAAATATGCAAACTGATACCACTATATATAATTTACCCAGTTAAATAAAAAAATATAGAATAAATAATAATTGATTTAAACAAAAAGACTTCATCAAAAAAGCTATCTTTGACCCGACAAAAAGATAAATAAAGTATATTTTAATTATAACTTCAATTATAATTTAATTATGCAGACATTGTTATGATACAAAGTTTTTATAATGTATCACTCTTATATGACTAAGGAGAAACCTGAAGGCGAGCGTATGGATGAAGTAAAAGAAACACTAGCTAAAAAAAACTCTATCTTGGAGTTATTAGGAAAAAAGGGGGACAATAACTCCATTTCAGAAATTGTAAAAAAAGCTAGAAATTACTTTGACAAACCTCTGCGGACTCTACCGGCTTATGACCAGGAAAAAGATGTGCCACTCGTAGATTTTATAGTACCTGAAGGGTTACAAGAAATCGAAAGGTACTGGCTTCAAGAACCTTACACTTTTGCAGCAGTTCTGGAAGATAAAAGGACAAAATACTACAAACTTGTCGAACCTGCACTCACAAAGTATGAGAAAGAGCTGTTAGAAAGAGTTTATGAAGATCTTCAGGATATCCTGGTTTTGAATTCCACAACTTCAAAACAAGAAAAAAACACTCTCCTAATAGATAAGGCTCTTTTCCTTCTTGACAGATACAAGGCCGAAATTTCGCCACCTTCAACTCACAAAATTATTTACTATCTTAGAAGAAACCTGCTAGGTTACGATAAAATTAACCCCCTTCTTTATGACCCTTATATAGAAGATATTTCATGTGACGGAGTAGAAATTCCTGTTTACGTGTATCATACAAAATATCTCAATATTGAAAGCAATATTTCCTTTAAAGAAGAGGAACTTGATTCGTTTGTAATCAAAATGTGTCAGTTAAATAATAAACACATATCCGTCAGCCAACCAATAGTAGATGCAACAATTGAGGACGGTTCACGGCTTCAGGCTATTTTAGGGAGAGATATCACTCCGAGAGGCAGCTCTTTTACCATCCGTAAATTCAGGAAGGATCCCATAACGCCCATAGATCTCCTCGGCTTTAAGACATGTGACCTGGAAATGCTCGTATATCTCTGGTTAGTCATCGAAAATGGTTATAATATTCTTTTTGCAGGTGGGACAGCTTCAGGGAAAACGTCTATGCTCAACGCTACATCTTTATTCATGCCTTCCACAGCCAAAATAGTCTCTATTGAAGACACAAGAGAACTTTTGCTCTACCATAACAATTGGGTTTCAGGGATTGCAAGAGAGAGTTTTGCCTCCGACTCGACGGGTGAGGTTTCCATGTATGATCTTTTGAGAGCTGCCCTCAGGCAGCGCCCGGATTTCATTATTGTGGGGGAGGTAAGAGGTAATGAAGCCCTTACTCTTTTTCAGGCAATGTCAACAGGGCACGCGACAAGTTCAACCATGCACGCAGGAGACGTGCAGACCGTTATAAATAGGCTGACGCACGAGCCCATTAATGTGCCTCAATTAATGCTGCAGTCTCTGGACGTACTTTGTATTCAGGAGCAGGTGTATATTAACGAGAAAAGAGTTAGAAGAAGCCGCAGTTTTGTTGAAGTCCTCAATGTCGATCCTGAAACAGGAGACCTGGGAATAAATGAACTTTTCAATTGGGAACCTGCAGGGGATTCTTTCATCAAAGTAGGGGATTCCCACATCATGCAGGAAATAATGCATGTAAAAGGATGGGATGCAGGTCAAATGAGAAAAGAAATAGGAAATAGAAGGAAAATCCTGACCTACATGTATGAAAAGAACATGAGAAGCTATATCCAGGTATCCCTTGTAGTCCAGACCTATCAGAGTTATCCCGAGATGGTTATGGACTCGATAAAGAATGACACCTTGCAGGGTATGATACAGGATATGACTGCTTGAGAGGGAATATGACTTATAATGCGGTGGATGAACTGGCGTACAGAATCTTCGGGACTTTTTTTTATAAAAAGAGGGAGAAGTTCCAGAATTTAAAAGTAAAAATACGCCATTCCCGCATTCCCATGTCAATAGACCAGTACCTTGCCTCTGCCTGCATGTATTCTACAATTACAGGCATTGTAGGAGGGATTTTCGGTGCATGGCTGGGATTGAGAGCCTTTGGGGATCCTATTTCCCACCATAGCCTTTTTATAAACTCTACGAATGTCGGTTTTGTAGAAGAGCATCTGTATCTACTTGGATTTTCGATTTTTCTTTTATTTTCTGTTCTTAGTTTTCTGACCGTTTTTGGTCTGCTGAGTACTTTTCCTAATTTTCAGGCAGACATCCGACACGCCTGTATAGACAAATCCATGCTTTCATCAGTGACCTACATGTATGCTTTGACCAAAGGAGGCATGTCGATTTATGATGTATTTAGGTCCCTGAGCACGTATACGCACATATTCGGCACAAGTTCGGAGGAAATATCCTATATTGTAAGGGATATGGACTACCTGGGAAAAGATTTCATTAGTGCCCTTAAATCTGCCAAGGAACGCACACCTTCGGAACTTTTCAAGGACTTTATTGACGGACTAATTCTTGTATCAAGTAGCAAAGCGATAGTGGAGTACATAAAAAATAAATCCGAACAATATCAGAGCATGGCAGAACTGGCAAACAAAAATTTATTAAAAAGACTCGATGTTCTTGCCGAAGTCTATGTGACAGTACTTGTTGCCGGCCCTCTTTTCATAATGACAACCCTGGTTGTACTGCAGTTGCTCAGACCGGCATCTGCTCAGATCCTTTATCTGCTTATTTATGTAATAATACCTCTTGCAACTCTTTTATTCCTGGTTATTCTGGATACTATAGGAGAACTCTCGATGAAGCCCAGGAAAGCTGACATTTCAGGCTTATACACACCTTTTTCCGATATTCCTGAAATCAATTCCGGGCTTAGAGAAGAAGAGGAAATTAAACGAAATAAAAAATTCATGCTAAACAGACGGCTTAATAATATCAAAGATCTGGTGTTAAACCCATACAAAACTATCAAGGAAGAACCAAGGTATACTTTTTTCTTTGGAATTCCTCTGGGACTATATTATCTCATCAATATTCCAAAAAATATTGTAGAAAATCCTAATCTCAATTTTCATCTGGTTTTGAATTTTGCCCATATAAGTGACAGCAGCGTCCAGTTCATCAGCGAAACAGATGATTATTTCGTAATGTTTATAATAATTGTCCTTATTCCTTTTATCATTTTTTATGAAATCAGAGCCTGGAGAATGAGAAAAATTGACGAAAGAATGCCTGATTTTTTAAAGAACCTTTCCAGCATGAATCAATCCGGAATTCTGCTTATAAATTCTTTAAAAATAATGGCAGATTCCAAAATGGGCATCCTTACCAATGAACTTAAAAAGCTAAAGGAAGACCTCTCATGGGGAACTTCAACTTCACGGGCCCTCATGAAACTTGAAAACAATATAAGAACAGCAACTTCAAGCAGGGTCCTTCACATACTTATAAAAGCAAACGAATCTACAAGCGATCTTAAAAGTGTGCTTTCTATTATTGCTGAACAGGTTAAAACCGAAGAAGAAATGAAAAAAGAGCGTTCTTCAGACATGGTGGTCTATGTTGTCACCATCTATGTGGCTTTCTTTGTCTTCCTTTTCATAGTCTATATCCTGGCTATGTATTTCTTCCCTGAAACCACATCATTTACCAGCTCTTCTAAAGGAATAGCATCCGCAGGAATCGGGAACGGAGCCTTCAATATACAGGAATACACAATGCTAATGTATCACTCAGCTCTTATTCAGGCTTTCACTTCCGGACTCGTTGCCGGGAAGATGGGACAGGGTTCAGTGTATATGGGTCTGAAATACAGCGTAAGTATGATGATAATGACATATGTGCTCTTCACAATGTTTGTTTGATCTTTTACAAGAGAATAAGGTCCGTTATTTACCTACATAGACAAATTTGTATTTCCAAAAGTAATTGCAAAATGAAGAAAGTGATACGTACTAATCAGATACATAAAACTATTTTTT
>CAZCKG010000202.1:3085-4811 GCA_964498825.1 uncultured Methanosarcinales archaeon | reverse complement strand
CGGAAATCTCCCGGAACATTTATATTTACCCCCAATAGTGCAAATAATGTAATTGCCGAATTAAAAATTTGTTCTTAAATCTCGTGCCTCATTTCTGGACAGCTGCTTGTTTCTGAGAATATAAAGCTCTAATTCTGAAAAAAGGACTTCAAAAAGGCTGAGTAAGAGTTAATCTCCTGATTCTACCCTTTTGATTCCTTAGATCAGAACATCAGTATTAGGAAAAATGGCGTCAATGAGAGAAAGCATTAGAAACAGTGCGATCCAGATAACTCAAAGGCATCGGGAAATATAAATGGAGATATAAAAATGGCATGTAATCCAAAAATGGCATATAGTCCAGAGGTCGCAGATAATCTAAAAATGGCATATCATCTTGGCATTGATGCAGGTGGAACTTATACTGATTCGGTTTTAATCCGGAAATCGGATGGAAAAGTCATATGCTCAAACAAGGCACTCACAAGTTATCCTGATCCTCTGGAGGGGATAAAGAAATCAATTGACGGACTTGATCAGGAAAAACTAAAATCCGTAACTGTAGTTTCGGTTTCAACTACTCTTGCCACCAATACCATCCTTGAAAAAACAGGGTATCCCGTTGGGTTAATTTTTATAGGAGATTATGAAATCCCTGCAGATTCGGAAATTGCAAATTATATCATGGTAGAGGGAGGACATGACAGCAATGGAGATGAAACTGCTCCTCTTGACATTTCAGGAATAGAAAAATTCGTACTTGAAATGAAAGACAGAGTTTCGGCTTTTGCAGTCTCTTCCTATTTCAGTGTACGAAACCCGGAGCATGAACTGCGCGCAAAAACTCTCATTCAGGAACTTACAGGGATGCCTGTTGTCTGCGGACATGAGCTGGCGCAGTCTCTCGGAGCTTATGAAAGGGGAGTTACAGCTTATCTTAATGCCCAGCTCCTGCCTGTAGCAGAGGATTTTTTAAAGACTGTAGTAAGCGAAATAGAAAACAGAGGGTTGAACCCGAGAATTGCCATGCTCCGCTGCGATGGATCCGTAGCAAGCATGCATGAAGCCATGAAAAAACCTATAGAATCTGTTTTTTCAGGACCGGCAGCAAGCCTTCTTGGGGCTGCTTATCTTTCAGGATATGAAACCTGTACAGTTATTGACGTTGGAGGAACGAGCACGGATGTTTCCCTGGTTCATAAAGGGCTTCCTTATCTTAGTGAAACAGGAGCAGTTGTGGGAGGCTGGCAAACCAAAGTTAGAGCACTGCGCATGGAGACCTCAGCCATGGGAGGAGACAGCCACATCTGGGTCCAGAACGGAAACACGAATATAGGACCTCGTCGTGTCATTCCGCTCTGTAGGGCAGCGGTTCTCTACCCAGGCTTTATGGACACCCTGAAAAAACGCTGGATTCCGGACAGGCTCAAGTTGAACGAGCATATACAGGCAACAAAATTTTTTGTCCGGACAGAGCAGAAGCCTGTCAATTTGAATCGGGAAGAAAAAGAACTCTTTGCCCTTATAAAGAATGAGCCTCTTTCCCTCAAAGATGTTTACTGGGACAAAAATATCCTTCCTTTGAAGAAAGTAATGGACTCTCTAATTCAGAAGCGTCTTGTCCAGGCAATCGGTTTTACCCCTACGGATGCCCTGCACGTGCTCGGAGAATATTCGGAATGGGACTCCAAAGCCTCGGAAATCGGAGCTACTTTGCTTGCAAACTTTATTGGGACCAATAAACACG
>CAZCKG010000202.1:0-2985 GCA_964498825.1 uncultured Methanosarcinales archaeon | reverse complement strand
AGAGATCTGCTTGCATTTTTAATGGAAGGAGTGGACAGGTCCGAAATTGAAAAGATGCTTGAAGGAAATTTCTTTTCCCGCTTTAAAGTTGATATTCCTGTTGTCCTGCTTGGAGGCCCTGTAGTCGCATATGTAAATGAACTGAAGAAGCTGGTAGATGCCGAAATTATTGTCCCGGAATACTCTGATGTGGGAAACGCGGTCGGAGCTCTTGCAGGAAAAGGTAGCAAGCGCGTTGAGATAACTGTGCGCACACTTTATAGCGAGTCCAAATATGACCTTAAGACAAAAGGTATTTTTGTATACACGCCTGCAGGAAGGAGACATTTTGTAATCAGAGATGAAGCAATGAATTTTGCTGAGGAGTTCGGGAAGGAGTTGATTATTGATTATATGGCAGAATCAGGACTTTCCCCAAACCAAGTTATAATTAATGTAGAAAAAAAGGAAATAATAACCCATGCTGGTGAAATCCCAATAGAGACCAGACTTATCTTTGAGGGAGTTGCAAATTCCGATATCTATGAAAACGCCCTATCTGGATCGGATAAAAACGATGAAGGCTCTAAAGAGCCAATTGAGCAGTTTGGTTCTCTGGATTCCAATTTTCACGGGAAAATTCCTGCCTCTGAAAACTAGGAGTGAAAAGGATAAAGTTCATAACTTTGCTGTACGTTTCAAACATTGAAGAAGGACTATCAGCTCAATAGTTCAGTTTACTACTGTAGAAAAGTTTTAAATTATTTGTGTGAAATTATTTGTGTGTATAGTGCTTGCTCATACGGCTCACAGCAAGTGCATGTACACTAAGGAGTTAACATGATCCCAAGAAAAGCGTTTTTGACAAAGGGTACCGGGGTACACAAAGACAGATTAGCATCATTTGAACTTGCACTCAGGGCTGCGAGAATAGAGAAATATAACCTTGTAAGTGTTTCAAGTATTCTACCCCCCAATTGTAAACTCGTACCCAAAGAAGAAGGACTCATGGAGCTGAAGCCTGGTGCTATTGTCCATTGTGTACTCGCCAGGAATGATACTAACGAACCTCATCGTTTGATGGCTTCAGCTATAGGAACCGCTGTTCCTGTAAATGAAGAGAACTATGGCTACATTTCTGAACACCACTCTTTCGGAGAAGAAGAAATTATTGCAGGAGAATATGCCGAGGACCTGGCAGCAACTATGCTTGCAACGACTCTGGGTATAGAGTTTGATGCTGAAATGGCCTGGCATGAGAGAGAGCAGGTATACAAAGCAAGTGGGCATATTTTTGACAGCTTCCACATTTGCCAGACTGCAAAAGGAGACAAAGACGGTAGATGGACCACCGTTGTAGCTGCTATGGTCTTTGTAACAAAACCAGATTAATAATGAATAACAAAAAATCTGAGAACTAGAGTTAAGGAAAAAATTAGAGAATAAGTTAAAAATAATAGAAATAAACTGTTTTTAAATTGGGATCAGGGGAAGAAAATTAGAGCTTCCCCTTCCTTATTGAAATGTAAGGCTGGAAGAACCTGTCCCAGACACCCCGAAAGTATTTTTTTGAATTATTTGACCATGTGGGAGTACTGTAGCCGACTATTACAGCTCCTGCAAGAATGAAGATGCAGCCTTCTATTGTGTTTGACTGGAGAGGTTCTCCAAGAAGCAAACAGCAAAGGAAGATGCTACTTACTGGCTCAAGAAGAGAGATAACAGCTGCAGTCTGTGCCTTTATACGCGCTACTCCTCTAAGATACAGAAGCGAGGCAAAAGCAGTTGCAATAACGCCTAAAGGTATGAGAATATTCAGGTTTTCAAGCAACACTGGCCCGGATACCGAAACCCCGAAAGGCAGGAGAAGAACAAGGCTCACTGATGTTGACCAGAACATCTGTTCTACGGCTGAATAAAGTTCCTTCAGGTAGTTCACTAACATAATAGAACAACCATAAGAAAGCCCGGAAAGTAGCCCAAACAGAAGTCCTGTGGAATAATACCCATACCCTCCTGAAAAAACAATATCCACAAAATTAGAAGGGCTTATCGCAAGAAGTATACCTGAAACAGAAAGAGTAAGTGCAAGCATATCTCGAAGGGTTACATGTTCTTTCAAAAGGAAAGGAGAAAAAAAAGTCACATATATGGGGGCTGTATACATGAGAAGTACGGAGACAGAGATTCCAATGTTTTTGATTGCGGAAAAATAAGCAAGCATTGTTATTGTGTTTAGAACGCCAAGTAAAAGCACATAATACTTTTTTTGCCTAAGTTTAATGTCCTTAATTCCTTTAAATATTACAAAATAACCCAGAATCACTGCAAAACCGAAATAAAGCCGGTAAAATAAGATGGAACCTGCCCCCATACCCTTAATTTCCCTTACAAAAATCCCTATCATCCCGAAGAGGATGCATGAGGCAGTAACTGCAGTAATTGGATTACTGTTTTCTTTTAAATTTTGAGGCATACTTGAAGAATGAATAATCGGGACAGAATATAAAACTATCTAAAATAATTTACAACATATTTTATACAAAAATTAATATTAAATTTTTAAAAAGTTCTTTATAATAGAAGCAATTTATGTAAAGAGTAAGCTCTTCGTTTTTCTATTCACCTTGCTTGAAATTGCTTCCATTACATAATCAATTTGAGGGCGAATCAATTAACTGAACTTTTTGAATTGCTATACTCAACTCCCTTGTATCATTACTTTTTATCTCCTGAGAGTCACTTTGTTTTTCTGTGTCTTCAGGTACATGGAAAAGAATGGTATTTCTTCCCTGCTTTAAGGTGATTGGAATATTTACCGGGCTTAAACTGGTGTTGATAATTTGTTTACTCTGAAGAGTTTTACCATTATAAATCTCCAGTGTTTTTGGAGAATGGAAGCTACGTGCCTCGAATTTCAATGCTACATCCTCAGCACCACCTGAATAAATCAATATTGTAGCATTATTTGAAACCCCTCTTGTCGTTGTGCCATTCAAATTCCCT
>CAZCKG010000201.1:2821-4815 GCA_964498825.1 uncultured Methanosarcinales archaeon | reverse complement strand
TTTAGTACTCCATTTCAGCAGAAATTACCTTCAAGTGCTCCATAATCTCGGAAATCGCTTCTGAGAGAGCTTTTTTGTTATCATAAGTGGTAATAATCTTTACGAGCTCCTCTTTTCTCTCTTTTTTCATTTCCCCCGCAAATTTCACCATGTTTCCAAGAGCTCTCGTAAGGTCATCAACAATAGAGATAGTGGCAGTTCTTGAAGTCCTGGACAGAGGATTAAGGTCAATTGAGATAACAGTTTTGCCCATTTCTACAAGTTTTTCGCAGCGGTCTCCATCTTCTAAGGGAACGAGCACTACATCTGCGGAATAGATTCCTTTGCTTTCCACAAGCCGCCTGGCGTGAGAGAGTTCAAGGGTCGCATCAGGATTTTTTCCGAGAACTTCAGAAGCTCCATTAGCTTTTAGCTGTTCTATTATAAGGTGTACCCGTGCTTCAGTCCTGTGAAATAGATTTACCTCAATCTTAGCCCCTGTAATGTCCGAAAGGGATACAACTTTATCAGGAGCCAGGGCCGCAACGTTTCCGTTTACGGAAATCACAGGGTTCTCTGCCAGGAGAATTGCAGCGACTGCAGCTCTTTCTGCATTAAGGGCGGATTCGGTGCTTCTCTCACCTATAAGGTAATCAAAGCTTTCTCCTCTTCCCTGTGCAATCAATCCCTGCATGCTTGTAATTCCCATTTTTACCCCTGCTGTAACCTTTTCACGGGCGAGCAGGGACTGGTACCTTGGGTGGTCTTTTGGAATCTCGGTCATGTGTATCGCTTACCACCTTAATTATTAAATGACAAATTAATCAATTTATGAATAGAATTGTTTTGCTATTATATTTTAATTTATTATATTTTAGTTATACATCTTCCTTAGATAGTAAATTTTCTTAAAACCTACGTTTTCTGACATAATTTCTAATAAACAGATCTCATATTGAAGCTTACTCATACATCAGTTTAGGTACACAGGTACCGATATTATATTCCAGCACCTGCCCGAATTCCTGAAGGGCTTCAAAAAGGGAAAATTCGTGATAAGAGGGGGCTATTGCAAAAACCGTATCTCCAAGCATTGCCTGAGAAGCCATTCCTCCACTTGCATTTGCAGCTTCAATAACGTCTTTTGCCCTGCTGCTCATGAGGTCGGTTTTACTGGCAAACTCTTTTGCCTGATACATAAAGTTTTCAAGAGTAGGTTTTTTAAGCAGCTCGGCCATTGCAGCTTTTCCTGCGGCATTAATTCTCTCGGCTGCAGCCCTGTCTTTAAGGACAGACTCAGTGGAGATCTCGCCAAGTACAATGCAAAAAACCCTGGCTTCGGGAACCGGAATCCTGTCTACAAGCCCGAAATCCGGACCTCCGGGCTGGAGCCGGATTACTACTCCTCCGTTGGACTGGCCAGCAATATCTCCAAGTCCGCTACAGTTGACAACTTCTGCCACATGGGCATATTCAGTAAGACTTTTTACGGTCTTGTTCAGAGAAAGAGCTCCATTCAGGGCATAAGCTGTCCCAAGAGCTCCAGCACCTGAAGCTCCAAGCCCGCATCCTACCGGAATTTCCGACCAGCTCCTGACTCGCACAGGCTGGTCAGTCATCATATCCACAACTGTCCGACTGGTTCTACCTTCAACTTTCTTTCCATTAAGAAAGATCTCGGTCTCCTCTACGGCTTTCCCAACCTTTACTTCGGTGGTAACTCCTCCGTTGAGAACAATCCCGCAGCCTGTAGAACCCTTACGATGAGGGTCTTCATGCTCGTGAATCTGGAAAAAACCTGTGATATGTCCCGGAGCATAAGCTTTTGCTAAAAAGTCTGCCCCTTCACTCTCATATATGTACATAGAAAACGCCTTTTTTGCAACATTAATCATTTTTTCAAAGTTCGTTCCTGTGCAGAATGATTTGTAAAATATTCCACAGAATACTTTACACGTATATTCAGCCTTGAATCAAATTTAATCTTGATAAATATCAGCTTTGAATCAAATTTA
>CAZCKG010000201.1:0-2721 GCA_964498825.1 uncultured Methanosarcinales archaeon | reverse complement strand
CAAATTTAGCCTTGATAAATATTTAGCCCTGATGAATATTCAGCTTAAATACAGCTCAATACATATAATATGACGAGTTCAAGAGAACGATTGTAAGTAAGAACTTTTGTCATTTTAAAAGTCTGGAAACCTCTTCAAGGATACAGGCTGCCAGTTTGCGTTTATTCCCGCTTATGAGCCTGGGTTCACTTCTTTTTCTTCCTATCAGGTAGAGCTCATTTTCTTCTGTGCCCATTCCGCCTTTTCCGACGTCATTTGCTGCAATAAGGTCCAGTTTCGAACCTTCAAGGGTTGCAGCTGCTCTTCTGAGGAGTTCGTTTATTTCAACCCCGGTTTCGGCCTTAAAGCCAACAATCACAAGGTCAGGATATTTCTCACGGCATTCTTTTATCAGTTTGCGGGTTGGTTTCAGTTTTAATACAAGTTCTCCTCCAGATTTGATCTTTTCAGGAGAAGGCTCAGCTGTATAGTCTGCAATCGCTGCAGAACTTATAAGAACATCGTATCCTTTATCAAGTTCGGAAAGCACGGCGTCTGTCATTTCGGCGGCGCTTTCTGTAAAGATTTCCCTAATTCCCGAAAACCCAAGTCTGTCCCTGTGTACAAGGGTTACATCAGCTCCACTGCGGTAAGCTTCAAGGGCAAGCTCTCTGCCGGTCTTTCCTGAAGCGCGGTTTGTAAGGATGCGGATAGGGTCAAGACTTTCAGCTGTAGAGCCGCCTGTAATAATTACCTTTCTTTTTTCAAGGCTCTTTTTTCCAAGAACTCTTTCTACTTCAAGCACTATTTCTTCATTTGATGCAATTTTTGCGACGCCTTCTTCCAGTCTGGGTCCTACGACAGAGACTCCCCAGCATTTCAGTTTTGCCAGATTTTCAACGACAGCCGGATGTCTGAACATTGACTCGTGCATTGCAGGGACAATCATCAAAGGTAAACCTGAGCCAAGGGCTGTTGTCGCAAAGGAAGTAACTGTTGTATCGTCTATCCCATAAGCTATTTTTCCTATGGTGTTTGCTGTTGCAGGGGCTATTAAAAGAAGGTCTGCCCTGCCTTTGAGCCCGCAGAACTCCACATGTTCAACCCTGCCTCCAAGTTCGGTAATTACAGGGTTTCCTGTGGCGTAATGCAGGGCATCAGGATGCAGGATATGCTTTGCAGCATCCGTCATAACCGCATGAACTTCAGCCCCATTCCGGATTAATTCCCTTGCAAGTTCGACTACCCTGACTGCCCCAATACTTCCTGTAACGCCAAGAACTATAGTTTTACCGGAAAGAGAAGAGCTCCTCTGTCCTTCAATCCAGAGCGTGGGGTGGAATTTTTCTGCTCTGTGTCTGGCGGGATTTTGTCTGTCTGCTTCATCTACTTTATTTGCTTTATCCGGCTTTTTCTCATCGGAATTTTTCTTATTCGAATCCTTTTGGTCTGTCTGGATTTTAGAATCTTTCAATGGGATTTTCATTTAAGCACCGGAATGATCTATCTGATATCTTATCTGTCTGCTCTATAAATTTAGTATGCATCGGAAATAGTTTGCTTTTCAGAAATAACTCCTGAAGCAAAGTGACATTAAATACGATATTATTAAAACTTTCGAAATACGAGGATCAGTACTGACAAAAGAAGTATTTTTTATTAGGAAGTGCATATGTATGATCCAAATTTCAATTGAGAGTATAAATAGGGCTTAGAGAGTATAATAAGTTTTAAAGAGTACAATAAGTCTAAATAAAAGCAAGGGGAAGATTAGAAACTCAAGGGAAAGATTAGAAACAGGAAGAACAGGAAAGTAAGGGAAATGGCCAATAAAAAAGTAAAAGAAGAAACTGCTAAAGAGACTAAAGCGGGCTTGGGCACACTGATCGGAAAAATTTCAGGAAAAGGGCAGCTTGAGCTTGAAATTGAAAGGCTCAACTCTCAGGTAGCAAAACTTGAAAACGACCTGCAAAATGCAAAAACCCAGCTGGAAAAGAAAGAGACTCTTGCAAGACAGGCAGTTGCGGGCAGGCAGGAAGCCGAATCCCGTTTAAATCAGGAAATTGTTCGTACCAGGACACTCTCCCACGAGCTTGAAGCAATGAGAGCTGAGTCGCAGAACAAACTGGAGTTTCGAAAAATCGAAAACTTGAGTCCCTTTGCTTCCCAGGCTTACCTTTTTAAGTTAAATTCCTTCAACTCTCCTGCAGACGACATTCTTACTGCTTACCTTCCACCCGGTTCCCGCCTTTCAGATATGCTGAGTGAAAAAACTCTTGACAGGATAGAACAGGAGACATTGACTCTTCTTGACAGGCTTGACCCTGAAACCGGTTTTGTGCTTTTCTATGACCTTCACGGCATGATCTGCGAAGCTCTGGTTCCTCCTTTTCCAATTCCGTCTTCATCCTGGCAACTTGGCGACAGATTTGAGACTTCTTCCCTGGAAGAAATTTTAAACAAAGACTACCGCATGCTTGTTCTTGTCCTGCATGCAGGCGAATCCTTCATAGGTTTTGCTCCAGATGCACGGGTTTTTGATACTGAGGAACTTGTTCGCAGCAGTGTTAAGGAAAAACATAGCAAAGGCGGTTTCAGCCAGCGACGGTTCGAACGCCTCAGGGAAGAAGATATTGCCCATCATATGAACAAGGTTTTTGAAACCCTGGAGAAAGTTCTCGAAGAAAATTCCCCTATTGACTGCATTATTATGAGCGGAGACCCTCAGCTTTTAAAGGAAAT
>CAZCKG010000200.1:0-4831 GCA_964498825.1 uncultured Methanosarcinales archaeon | reverse complement strand
GATAAATATGCAAAATTAGGAGAAATATTCCCTATGAAAAAGTAAAGTTAAGGTTTATAAATAATTCCCCCACTACCCACTAGTACTTCGATTCCGAAGTAGGTTCATAAAACTTGAATTTTTAATAGATCCCAAGATCACGGATTTTTCCCGGAAATAAGGAATTAATTTTGGAATCTAAGTACTAGTCTTGATCATTTTATCTTTTTTCAATTTACGGTTTGTTTGTTAGAGTATGGACCCGGTCTTGTATTTGTTGTCACTTTTATGTAACTTCCCCTTGCTGATGTATTGCTACCCGCATCATTGGTTACTGTCAGATTTACCGTGTAGTTTCCTTCTTTGGAATAAGTGTGCTTCGGATTCTGTAATGTTGAATTTGTTCCGTCTCCAAAAGTCCATTTCCATTTAGTCGGTGAGCCTGTGCTTTTGTCAGTAAAGGCAACAGTTAGTGGGGCTTTTCCGGAGGTAGGCTTCGCAATGAATTTTGACACAGGAAGTATTGGTTCTGGTGATTTTGGGGGAACTATAAACTGCCCGAAGGCGACAGGGATGCTTCCGACATTTGAGATGGTAGTGGTAACAGTGTTGGTTGCTGCGTCAATTACAGTAGCAGTACCATTGCCCACCACATATACCTTTTTTCCGTCAGGAGTGAACGAAACTCCACTACGAGGACCTCCAACAGGCACCTTGGCTGTAACAGTATTGGTTGCTGTGTCAATTACAGAAGTGACATTATTGCTCACCACATATACCTTTGTTCCCGCCGGATTGACTGCAATTGCCCAGGGATTACTATCTACAGGCAAAGTGCCTGTAACAGTATTGGTTGTTATGTCAATTACAGAGACAGTTTTATCTTCTTCATTCGTCACATATACCTTTGTTCCCATCGGGTTCACTACAACTCCATAAGGAATGCTTCCCACAGGCACAGTGGCTGTAACAGTATTTGTAGCTGCGTCAATTACAGAGACAGTTTTGCTATTTCCGTTCGCCACGTATACCTTTGTTCCATCAGGGTTGACTGCAACTCCATAAGGATAACTTCCTACAGGCACAGTGGCTGTAACAGTGTTGGTTGCCGTGTCAATTACAGAGACAGTACCGCCGCCTGTATTCGCCACATACACCTTTGTTCCAGCCGGGTTGACTGCAACTCCCCAAGGCTGCCATCCTACATTATTCACCGTAGCTGTAACAGTGTTGGTAGCTATGTCAATTACGGAGACAGTACCGCTGCCCCAGTTTCCCACATATGCCTTTGTTCCAGCCGGATTTACTGCAACACCAAAAGCAGAAAGTCCTACATCCACAGTGGCTATAACAGTGTCTTTTGAGGTATCAATTACAGTAACAGTGCCATGGTAGTCGTTATCGTTTGTAATATATGCATATGGCCCCACTAGTGAGGGATTTGTTACATTTATCACGCTTATATTAGAATCTGCACCTTCTGAATTTATTGCAGTAAGATTAACGGTATAAGTTCCTGCTACCGAGAAAGTATGCATTGGATTCTGTTCAGTTGAAGTAGCACCGTCACCAAAATCCCATTTCCAAGCAGTCGGTGTTCCTGTGCTCTTATCCGTGAATGATACGTTTAATGGAGCTTTTCCGGAGGTTGGAAATGCCGAGAATGAAGCAATTGGGGAAGTTGAAAGAGTACCCATGTAAATATCCGGGTTTCCATTGCGATAATCGGCCCACACAATCTTGTTACTGTAAATAGCAGGGTCTACCTGATATGATTCACTGGTAGTATGGCTTATTTGGTCAGTCACGAGATCATACACGTAAATAGCAGAGTTTCCATCGCGCCAATCCTCCCACACTATCCTGTTACCGTAAATTGAAGGATGGGCTTGATCTGATGGATAGGTGTATATCTGAGTCTCTTTAGAAGTGGATAAATCGTACATATAGATCTCTACACTATCAGGGATCCCATATTCATCCGGCTCTCCATTGCGATTATCTTCCCACACAATTTTGTCACCGTAGGTGACAGGATTCCATTGACCTGATGGATTGGTGGTTATCTGAGTTTCTTTTTTAGTGGAAAGGTTGTACATGTAAATGTCAGTGTTTCTAATTCTATCACTAGGGATATTATTGCGCCAATCTTCCCACACAATCCTGTCCCCATAGATTGCAGGGTTTCCTTGGGATGATGCATTGGTGGTGATCCGAGTCTCCTTGGAAGTGGAGAGATTATACATGAAAATATTATAGTTTTTGTTACGATAATCATCCCACACGATCCTATCACCGTAGATATCAGGTTCTCCCTGATCTGATGCATTGGTGGTTATCTGAGTTTCCTTGGAAGTGGATAAATCGTACATGTAGATGTCTAAGTTTCCATTGCGATCATCTTCCCACACAATTTTGTCACCGTAGATTGCAGGAAATCTTTGATCTGATGCATTGGTGGTTATCTGAGTTTCCTCGGAAGTGGATAAATCATACATGTAGATATCTGTATTAGTCCAGTTTCCATCGTCATTGCGCCAATCCTCCCACACTATCCTGTTACCATAAATAACAGGGTTACACTGCCGTGATGCATTGGTGGTGATCCGCGTTTCAGTGATATTGGGTCCGGCAACTTGTATAGATTCTGCGACCGAGACATTTCCTTCTGTAGAGAACTCATCGGACAGAACTTTATCACCGAAGGGACCCCCAGCTTCACTGGCGATCTCAGAAGGAACCCTGTGAAGACCTTCTCCAATGGATGCAGATACAGTAGATGAGATGAGAATTAAAAATATAATTATCATTGTTGAGGTTAAAGCTATTGAGCAGGCTTTTTCTTTATTCTTCATATCTCCTTCCTCTTCCATCTTTTCCATTTATTTAGTGCTTATTACTCTTCAGGACTGTCAAAGTCGAGCATTGATTCTGCTTGCAATCGGCCACCATTGCCAGACAACTTGGAGAATGTCGAAAACTTCCTTCAGTCGAATCCCAACTATTTGCAGTAGTAGCTAAATCAGGGGATAATCTGTCCTAATATAAAATACCTTTTAAATTTTCTCACATCCTCTAAGATCTCTAATCTAATAGAATTAATGCATGGAGACGATTTTGATTGAAACGAACCTCTACCTACCACAGGTCTGGTCTAGTTTTCGGGTTATATCGAGTTGTTGCTGTGTAATGTGAGGTCAAAGTTCCAGATTCTAACACCGGATAAGTATGTTTAGAAACTCAATTAACGGGCCAGTAAAAAATCAACTGCTTACACTAACAATACTGATTACATAACTACAGTAGTTCCGAATCTCCTTAGTTCCGAAACCCATTTTTTACAAATGAGAGTATAAATCAAAAGAGCATTGAAGATCATGGAGTCATTTGTTATGACACTAAAAAACGACTCCATGTCTGGTATAGACAGAGCCAGCCTACTGGCTCTGTCGTCTGAATTGTTTAGCATTGTTAATATAATAACTTTACCTGCTGAAGCAAATTACAGCTATCAAGAGTTTCTTAACGTTTTACTTCATGCGGCAACATCTTCTACCAATTCTCTTGAATCCGCAAGTAATGATCTTAGGTCAAAAATACCAAATGTAAGAATTCCTTCAGCTGATACGATTTTTAATTACATTAGATACAATTCTATTGATAATATTCTTTCTTCATTTCGAAAAATAAATAGTGAAATTTTTAAGATGATGGATCTTAAAAATAATGTTCATGACATAGCTGTTGACTTTCACGACAAGCCATATTATGGAAGTAGAGACACTCCGTGTATAAGAGGAATCAAACCAAAGAATGGAACTTCATGGGGATACTCTTTCTGTACTTTAGACATAATTGGGAGTTCTAAGCTAACGCTTGATGTTATTGATATAAATGGGCTAAACAAAGATTACTTGACTCTTATGGAATCCTTGTTTGAAAGGGTTAAAAAAATGGGAGTGAAAGTGGGAACAGTATACATGGATAGAGAATTTTTTAACAGAAAAGTAATCTCAAAGATGGATGAACATAAACTGGATTTTGTAATTGCAGCCAAATCCAATAAGAAAATAAAGAGTATACTTGAAAATCATAGAAAGGAATACGGAGACACATCTACTGTATTTGAATATGAGTTTCAGGAAGGAGGACCAACTTTCAACATTGTAGCAATATGGGATCCAGAGAGAGGATACATTCTATTTGCAACAAATAAAAAAGTGGGTTCAATAGACACATTCGTAAAGCAGATACCTGAAGAATACAGGAAAAGATGGAATATAGAAACAGGTTATAGAGTAAAAAATGATTTTAAGATAAGAACATGCTCTAAATCGCCTGTTGCAAGGACGCTATTTTTCGTAGTTCAATGTATCATGTACAACATTTTGAATGTCTTAAAATCAGTCCTTGACATTACAGCATATCAAATGAAATCAGTAATCAATCAAGACATTATTAAAGCAGTAATAAACGGAGTTTGTTCGTTATGCAATATTCCAGTCAAGTTATTTCTGGAGTGCTTAATGGAGTTTAATCGAGAAAGAAATCGAGCGCTTCGCGCCCGATTAAGAGATATATAAATTTTAAAATATAATCAAAAAATCATAGAAATCGATTAGTTGAGACTATGCACTAATTCTATTTCAGAACTTTTCAATACTAAAATTTTTAGAGCAAATTGTCAAAAATGAATTCAGAATCGATGAAATGAAGACTTTTCTAGTGAACTGTTAAGGAAAAAATTGTAACTGAATGAGAATCATCATTCGGAACTACAACAAATCGGAACTACTGAACTAATAAGAATATACAAATGTTTGAAAAGCATTAAGATGGAATAGAGCTTAAG
>CAZCKG010000199.1:0-4840 GCA_964498825.1 uncultured Methanosarcinales archaeon | reverse complement strand
ATAATTGAACCAGGCCGTTCTATGGTAGCAAACGCCGGCATAATCGTAAGCGAAGTTATAATGATCGCAAAAAAAGCCAGATTCAATCAGTACAAATGGGTTTATCTCGACATTGGCAAGTATGGAGGCCTTATAGAAACTCTTGACGAAGCCATCAAGTATCCCATATTCTGCGACAAAAAAGGTTGTGCCGAGGAAGTTATCCTTGCAGGTCCGACCTGCGATAGCATGGATATTCTTTACGAACATCACAAATATTCTTTTCCTCATACAATGAGAGAAGGAAATCGTGTATATATCTTTACAACAGGTGCATACACTCAAAGCTGCAGCTCTGTGGGTTTTAACGGTATCCCTCCACTAAGGTCTTATATTATACAGAGTGAAAAACCTGATTCAAAGATAGAAATGGAGACAGGATCCAGGGCCTATTCTAAAAAGAAAAAGCAACTGGAAAAGACCCCACAATATGCGCATCATTACAACTCAGAACTCTCCGAACTCTTAAATTCAGAGAGTTCTTAAGAACTTGTATATAATTGCGCCGATGATTATAAAAAAAAGTATCCATAACCACAAAAGAGCTGTCGTTTCAGATATAAATGGATCAAAAGCCATAAATATATTCAAGCCAGGAAATTATAAAAACCTATGGATACTTTCTGGTAATTAAACACATACCCAATTTCAAATAAGCTCTGTTAAATAACTTCCGTTCCTGTTAAATAGATTGTTCTAGCCTCTTTTTTAACAGAGCTCTCTAAAAATACCCCTGTTAAAGTATATTTTCCGAATTTTCCGAATTTTCCCAAATATTCCTTTAAAAAACCTACCTAAATAGATCTTTTTTACGTTCTTATTCTCAATGTGTTTTAGGAATTTTATTTTCTTTTTTTCGCGGCTCAGTCCGTCCCCTCATATACAAATCAAAGCCAGAACATTTAGGGCAGGAATGTAAGTGAACTGACACGCCTTTCTCACTGTTAAAATGTTTTCCACAATATGGACATTCTGACATATTTTATATTATTCATTTTTATCAATATGAAAGTTTCTATAAACTTATATTGTTAGAAGATTCAGGCAAGAAATGAAGCATCCCTTTCTCTTACTGTATATAAATTATGCAGAATCTCCCTATATGCAGAATGATTTCCTGCTTCAGGCTTCTTAATGCATATTTTTCTTTCAAGATAGCATCTTTAATAGTAACTGCTTTAATATCCTCCCAAAACTAAAAAGGCTTTTATTCTCTAAATTCAAATGAAAATAAATATGATTTGAGCAGTCTGATTTACGCAGTTAAACTGTGAATAGTAAAATGAAACCTCAAACCACCTAATTATATTAAAAACATAAAATGAATTTACAAACCTATGGAAAAAGAGGTGCCTAAATGAAAAAGATGACAGAACAGCATCTTATAAATGCATTTGGTGGAGAAAGTCAGGCGAATATGAGATATTTACATTTTGCAAACAAGGCCGACAAAGAAAAATATGATAATGTAGCCCGCTTATTCCGAGCAATAGCTCATGCTGAATACATACATGCAGGAGACCATTACCGGGAGTTAAGACACCTCGATGGAGGATTTGTTGCAAACAGCATGGCAGCTTTCGGTCCTGGTGATACTAAGAAAAACCTTCAACTGGCCATTGCAGGTGAAACATTCGAAATCGAAGAAATGTATCCGGTGTACATAGAAGTAGCAAAATTCCAGGGAGAAAGAAGCGCACAAAGAAGTTTTGAATGGTCATATAGCACTGAAAAGATGCATAAAATGCTCTTTGAAAAAGCCCTGGAGTCAGTTAATTTAGGAAAAGACGTAGAACTCGGCCCAGTTCAGGTTTGCGAAGTATGCGGATACACCCTCGAAGGAGAAGCACCCGATAGATGCCCCGTATGCAATGCTTTAAAAGATAAATTCACTGCATTCATATAAGCGCATTTTTAAGCAGGCAAATCTTATCATAAAGCTCATCAGTACGCGGGATTGTAAAAATAATTCATAAATCCAGCCAAAAAGGCGAAAGGATAGATTTGCCAGCTTCTCCTTGCTACATATAGTTAAAATATGATTTTCGATTCCGTTTTTCAATTCTCAGTAGTAAAGATATTTAAAGATGATGAAAAACCGCAAACAGTATTTAAATAAAATTTATTACAATGCCTTTTTTGAGGGGATTTGGAATAATGAAAAGATAAACCTTTTACCTTGATAGCTGTGTCTTAAAGAAAACTACACTAAATGACTTTTAAGTTATTGAGAGCTTCTAAACATTTTTTCATTATTCAGCTGCTCTTCTGCCACTCGACATGTTTCATCCATTCGTTCACGTACCATAGCATACAATTGAGGATCACGGCATAATCTTACATGCCTGTCCTTTCTATTCATTTCTTTGATTTTTCTTTTCCATTTCTTGTTCATCTCACTATTTAAGTGGATGAAGGATAATTCTAACCGATAGCCCGTTGGTATTTTATGCAAAACTTGATTATATTCAGTATATTTCTTATTTAATAATTGTTCAACCTCAAAATGCAGTTCTTTTACATATTTCTCATAAGCTTGAGAAGAAAAAATAATGTTTTGATCACAGTTTAATATTTGTAACTTATTAATCGCATCAATATCATTTGGCTTCTTAACATAGATAATACCAGTTCCATTTCTATTTTTATCAAAGTCAATATTATAGAATTCGTGATCAACTAATAAAAAAACTATATTTTCATTTAAGGGACAATAAATCTGTAGACCAGGAGCTTGAAGCCCTACGGTAGCATATTTTTTCGATTTAAGGTAATTATACATGCAAATAAAATCATCACTTACTACAAAAGGTCTATCTGTATTGTTAATAAGAAAAATCGGAAATAAATCAGATATAAGTTCTGCTTCCATCATTCCCATAATTATTGAATACATCTGGGGGTTATCCAGTATGAAAGTTGTAGAATCTATAAACTCAGGAGTAATTCCTTTTTGTTTCAACTCAGAACTTTCTTTTAGTAGTGGTTTACCTCTCTCATCGTAAAAGACATTAAATATTTTATTGCACAATTTTGCTGAACCTTTTGTTCGTGAATGTTGCATTAGAATAAATAAAAACCAATAATATCTTTCTTTTTCTTCAAGAGAATAAAAAGAGAAATCTTTAATTAATTTTTTAAGAATTAAAGCTTGTTTTCCCTCAATTTTCCCCAAATTCTGTTCGAATTCTATTTCTTTAGTATAGAAATACTTCTCTTGACATATATCTCTAATTTGTGACCTGAATGATTTGTGATGTTTCAGACTATACACATAGACTATATTAGCATCTTCAGAAAAATTTCTAAGAATAAATTTTGGAACATAATGTTGTCTCTTATTTTCTGCCATGCTAACAAATGATTAATTACTTCGTGTGTATAAACATTTTACTAAATATGTTTCCATTGGTCATCGGTTAAGGAATTTCCTTGCGGATGATCTCTATTTCAATGAAAAAATCAAGCCCAAAATTTAAGCATTTAACTGAAATCAATACCAAACTCTAGCTAAATATCAATGAACAATCTGACAAACTTTGTGGAAATCAATGTAGTTAATAATTATTCCTTCTTAACCGATGGCCAATGAATCTCAATGAGATTTTCTTAGATCCCTAATACTCTTCATTTTCGAATATCCAGATCCATAACGGCTTTCTTGAAGGTTTATAAACAAAGGTTTTCATCTGCGTAACAGAGTAAAAACCAATGCAAGAACTGAAACAGATCCCACAAGCGTGAAAGCTGATGTTGATGCAGATGAAGAAGCGGATCCTGATGAGGATGTGGGTGAAGGCTTGGGTTCTGTAACTGGCTGTTCCTCTGAAGTGGGAATTTCGCCTTCATAGCGTTCGTTTGAGATAGTGCAGTAGGCGACTGTGAATTCTCCTTTTACAGCAGGCTCGTCTTCCCCAGGAAGGTTGATCTGATACCAAACGTTTATTGGAATAGAACCGCCAGCCCATTCATCAGTGGGCACGATTGTCCATTCAAATACATATTTTCCAGGATCTAAAGATTTGATATATTTCGTTTTTTCGAACTCAGAAGGACCATCTATAACTTCAAAGAAGTTTCCCCCTAAACTACAAACTTGAACAAACAAACTGCTGGTTTGATTTAAGGTTATTTCGACCTTTATTTTGAAAGGTTCCCCAATTTTGAGCGTTGGCTTTGCAACTTCCTTTCCCGGAAGTATTTCATCATTATAATAAACATCAATCGACCCGTACTGACTACTGGCAGATGTAACACTGACCAGCAATAAAAAAATAAAACCAGAACATATAGTAGCTTTTAAATTCATATTAACCACCATTTTCTAGTAATAGATCTTGGTAGCCTACAGATACTTCTGCAGTTCCCTCTGTTTTGTCCCCTACACCTTTAGGACCTGGACCAACAACTGTTGAAGCATAACCATTAAACTTAAAAGTAATTGGTGTGTTTTCACCCAGATAATTTCCATTAAGAGTAATAGATTGCTTTTCCCTCACATATCTCTGCCCTTTATGTCCAAAATAAGGCTCTGGGATCACCTCGTTGTCATTGTCAATAACAGTAAATGACTGATACTTTCCTACAATCTCATACGTCCACACATTCACAGTAAAAATCCAATGTGGAGGCAGTACTGGCAAACCGCATGGAACAGCAGCCATTGTTCGATCCATTTTTTTTGAGACCAGGGAGACTTTTTCGTCGGAATACTTGCTGGAGATTTCGGTATCCAGATTTTTTAGCTCAGTATCAAATCTTACGAAACTGGCGTCAAGGGCTTTTCCTCTGGTCGTTGTGA
>CAZCKG010000198.1:0-4855 GCA_964498825.1 uncultured Methanosarcinales archaeon | reverse complement strand
TTGCTTCAGGATTCTCACTTGCTGCTTTTGCAGCAGTGATCCAGATAGCAGGAATTTATCTGTACCTGTAATCTCCTCTATAGTTAGCAGAGCCCTGTTCTTGAGATAGCTCGAATTTTATGAGGCAACAGGGTTCTAAGAGAAGCCAATTTACGATTTTAATGATTTTCGACAGTAAATATGACCTTATTGACAATTCCGAAGTGATCGTATGAAATTATCCGATATTGAGGAAAGGGACCTGAAAAAAGGACAGCCTGAAAAAGTAGAGGGAAACGCTACAGTTGACATTCTTGATGTCCTCGCCGAAGAAGGCATCAATGTCCAGGATCTTGCAAACACGGCTCTCGAAATGTATGTCCCCCATCCCGGACTCGAGACCAGGGAAAAAGCAGAAGCTCTGTTTAAAAGGGAACTAAAATACGCTCTTTCGGACCCAAACCTCTGTCTTCTGATTTATTCCGGAATCCTCCTTGAAAGAGAAGGCAGGGCAGGAACCCTTCCGAACCTCAGCAAAAGTTCCTATGAAAAAGACCTGTCTTTCATAATTGCAGATGAAGTCCTTGGCACAAGCATTGCAACCTACATCAGCGGCTCCAAAGGGGCATTCGAGTTTGTCAGATATGACAAACAAAAGCCCGGAATTCTTGCAAATCTCGGGCCGTTTATGGATGACATAATTGGAGGCCTTATAGGAGGAGTGTCCTCGAATATGTACTCCAGAGGTATGGCAGAGTTTTTTGAGAAAAAGGACTGAAAAACAGGCGGTGCACTATGAACTCATATTTACTTGCTTTTAAATCGGGTTTCGGCTTCCTGTCCACGATCCCTGTGGGAATCACCATGGAAGGGATCGATGAGCTTATGAAAAAGATATATTTTTACCCTGTTGTGGGAGCCGTACTCGGACTTCTCATAGGAGCAGTTGCTTATATAGGGCAGATAATATTTCCCGGACCCATCCTTGCAGCCCTCATCATGGGATTCCTGTATTATATTACAGGTTTTAACCATCTGGATGGAGTTACTGATATGGGTGATGGTTTCATGGCTCACGGCTCGCTTGAAAAAAAGATCCGGGCTCTGAAAGACACAAACCTCGGGACAGGAGGTGTTTCTTTTTGCATTCTGCTGCTGCTTACTTTATACGGTTCCATAAGAGCAGTACAGGAAGAAGGTATGACTGTTTTTGGATCTAACCTTCCAGTGCTGATGTTCTCCTCAATGTTTATTGCAGAGGTTAGTGCAAAGCAGTCCATGCTCACAATTGCCGCTTTTGGAAAGCCCATACCTCCGCAGGACAAACAGGCCTATCCTGGTCTTGGAGCCATGACTATAAACGGAGCAACACGAAAGAATTTCATAATAGGATTCATATTCGGAGCTGTCGTGTGTTTCCTGCCTTTCGGATGGATAGGACTGCTTCCCTATCTGGCAGCCTGCGCATCTGCGCTGGTGCTTCTTAATAGGAGTTATGCTCATTTTGGAGGATTAAACGGAGACGGAATAGGTACTGCAAATGAAATAGGGAGAGTGACTGCCCTGATCATTATAGCAGTGATTATGAAACTTTCATTAAACGGATATACAGGAGGTTTAGAATGGACGCTATTGTAATGGCAGGAGGCTTCGGGCAAAGGCTCGGTATGGGGGAAAAGCCCTGCGTTGAACTTCTTGGAAAACCACTCATAAGTTATGTGATAGATACTCTTAGAGCTTCAAAGAACATAGATAAGATCTTTGTAGCAGTCTCACCTGTAACCCCTAAGACCGAAATAATGATTCAGGAACGTTACAAAGGAGAAATCCAGGTAATCAGGACTTTTGGCGGAAATTATGTAGGGGATATGATCTACGCAGTAGAAACCTCAAAAGCTACTGGTCCTGTAATGATTATTATGTCAGATCTCCCCCTCATTGATTCCGAACTTATAGATTCGGTAATCGAAAAATACAGGGAAGAAGGAAAGCCTGCCCTTTCGGTATATGTTCCTATTAATACCTGCAAAGGAGCCGGAATAAGGCCGGATACGGTCTTTAACAAAGACGGAAAACTGATAGTACCCACAGGAGTTAATATTCTGGACAGTTCTCAAATCAGAAAAGAACAGGAAGACTTTAATCTGATACTTGAGAATCCCAAACTAGCAATAAACGTAAATACCGTAAAAGACCTGCAGAGATGCAGAGATTTGCTGCATTGTTCAAACTAAAATTTGCTAGAGGTGTCGTAGATTCTATCTTTAAAAAACCTGGTACTGAGCCGCGATGGAAAAAAAATCTTGCGTGGAGTCAACCTTGAGGTAGGGGACCGGGAGATCCACAGTATCATTGGCGCAAACGGCGCAGGAAAAAGTACGCTTGCCTATACCCTGATGGGGCTGCAGGGTTATGAACATGAGGAAGGCAGCCTCATTTTTGATGGGGAAGATATTACACAGCTTTCAATAACCGAACGTGCAAGAAAAGGCATTACCCTTGCCTGGCAGGAACCTGCCCGCTTTGAAGGACTGAAAGTCAGAGATTACCTGGCAATCGGGGCAATGGCTCATGGCGGCATCACGGAAGAGGAGTTAAAGGAAGCCCTGAGAAAAGTTGATCTTAAACCCGAGAAATACCTGAACAGGGAAGTAGGTGAAGCCCTCAGCGGAGGCGAAAGGAAACGAATAGAACTCGCTTCCATAATTACAATGAAACCCAAACTTGCAATTCTTGATGAACCCGATTCAGGGATTGATGTTGTTTCCTTAAAAGAAATAGTGGGTTTGATCCAGACTCTTAAGGAAAATGGTTCTTCGGTGCTTGTAATAACGCACAGGGAGGAAATCGCAGCTGCTTCTGATAAAGCGTCCCTTATGTGCGAAGGAGCTATTCTCAGGAGCGGAGATCCCTTAGAGATCAGCGAATTTTTCAAAAACAGATGCATACCCTGTGACAGCAGAGTATCCCCACCAAAGGCGGTCTGACAATGAATCAGAAAACTCTTAATGTGCTTTCAAGCGAAATAGAAGATATAAATGCAGCTTATACAGCAGCAGGAGGAGATGCCGCAGTCCTCCACAAACACGAGCTTGCAAGCCTTGTGATAAGTGGGAATAGGGTTCTCAATGCAAATGGGACAGAAGGCATTGTGCTCGAAAAGCATGAGACTGAACATGGAGTGGATATTAAAATGACCATCAAGAAA
Organism: uncultured Methanosarcinales archaeon; assembly: GCA_964498825.1. Taxonomy (GTDB): domain Archaea; phylum Halobacteriota; class Methanosarcinia; order Methanosarcinales; family Methanosarcinaceae; genus Methanosarcina. The sequence continues at coordinate 1,668 of CAZCKG010000198.1, read as the reverse complement.
GGATATAAAATTCCACTTCCGGTCCATCTCTGTTTCGGACTTGTCCCCAAAGAAGGACTTCAGGAAATAAAAATGAATTTCATAGCTGAAGAAGATTCGGCTGTCGAACTCATTGCCCACTGCACCTTCCCTAATGCTATGAAAGTTATCCATCAAATGGATGCTCAAATGCTTATAGGAAAAAATGCCTCGTTAAAGTACACAGAAACCCATTTCCATGGCCCACATGGAGGAATTCAGGTAATTCCTAAAGCCCATATAAAAATAGAGGAAGGGGGAAGTTACTACACCAATTTCTCACTTATTTCGGGCAGAGTTGGATATCTGGAATTTGACTATAGCGTGGATGCCGGAAAAGATTCTATCTGCGAGATGGTTACAAAGGTTTATGGAAAAAAGGACGACAAAATAAAAATCTTAGAAAAGATATCCCTTAATGGGGAAAATGCCAGAAGTGTAATCAAAAGTCGACTGGCAATTACCGATAATGCAGAATCTGAGTTCCGAGGAATTACTGAAGGACGAGCTCCAAGGGCAAGGGGACATGTCGACTGCATGGAGGTTATCCAGGGCAACGCAAAAGCCGAAGCTGTCCCAATTGTACGTGTTGATAATCCTCTGGCAAAAGTAACTCACGAGGCTGCAATTGGTTGTGTGGACAAAAAAGAAGTCGAAACTCTGATGGCTCGCGGCCTTGAAGAAGACGATGCTATAGATATAATTGTAAAGGGAATGCTGGCCTGAAGCCTTTTCCCTTTTATCTGCATCCATGACTTCAGGTGTAGCTTCAGCCAAAAGTATAGAAGGACCATTTAAGAACCTTATAAATAGAAAAGGGAGGGAAAGCGTGACCGGATATATCGTAATCCTTGAGAAAAAATATTCAGAAAAAAATCTTCAACTCATTACTGGAAAAAAAGATATAGCTGCACACCGCGAAAGCATTCCTGAAGAAATGCTGCTTTTAAGCGAGGTTATAGAAGATCCTCTCAAACTCCCTTATATGCTGGATGCTTTTTATACTGCCCAGATAAAAAACGAAAAAGCTTTCCATTTTGCTCTCCTGAGAGTTCAGGTAGATTCCGATCTCAGAATGCACGAGGATATCCAGAAATATCAGCAAAGGAAATATGTAGCCGAAACCCTGGAAAAACTGCTCTACGGGGAACTTCTGCTCTCAGTAGGAGAAACCTTAAGTCTTGAAGGAGATTGATTTCCCGTTTTCTTACAGCATACTCTTTTTAATAATGAGCTGATCCCAAAACTTTAAAAATTTGTTATTATTTCAAATATGGACTAATAAATGGTCATGTCCATTAATTATTGATCAATTCCAAAAAACCGAATATATCTCCCGAATTTGAGACAAATGAAGAGAGATTTTTGTGCTTACGGTTTTTCAGTAACTCGTGCCCATTACCAAAAAATGAAATGGAAATTATATGGAGCGAATAGGTCCTTTATTTAATTCAGCGATAATACAAGGGAACTATGTTTCTGAATAAAATGAGTGATAAGAAACGTATCGGGAGGGGAGGGGATTATCCCCAACCAAGTTACCTTTTGTTTCCGCGGTACTTATTATAATCTTTGTACCATTTCCCATAATTTGAGTTCCATTTCCCGTAATTGTTGTTCCACTTCTTATAATTGTTTAACCATTTCATA
>CAZCKG010000197.1:0-4857 GCA_964498825.1 uncultured Methanosarcinales archaeon | reverse complement strand
GGAGTTCGCTACGACGTTGATTGCTCAACCAAAAATCCAATCGAGCATGGTTTCGGCGTCCTTATTATGGTCTTAAAGGATATAGAGTTTAACAAGCCGCTTTACTACTTTACAGTTCCTGGCCTATCTCTTGGAATAGGAGGCCTCTATATGGGTGCTCACTTTATTCGCACCTTTGCCGTGGGAGGAAGCCTTCAGTTTGGCCCAACAATGCTAATGGTTCTGTTTATTGTTATAGGGACCTTCATGGCTCTGACAGGGATATTATTACATTCGGTGTCTTCAATTATGAAAGAAGCAAGGGTGGCATAAATAGAGTAACCGAGGCTTTATTCTGAAAATATCGTGAAATACTTACAAAAAAATGTAAACATACATGCTCAGTTGCCTACTATCTTTAAAAGAGCCAAAATTTTTTGTTTTTGCTCAAAGATGCCGAAATTATTCTTAGATTCATGATCTTTGTATACCACCTGTTATGGAAGACCAGTTAGAAATTTCCACGGTTATCTTATGGGGTTTATAAATGACTAAAATATGTCTGGTTTGTTCTCATGGCGGTCATTTCACTGAAATGATGCAGTTAGTTAGAGCATTTGAAAATTGTGATTATTTCTTTGTAACTTACTCTTCAGAAGCAACAAAAAACTTAAAAAATGCCTATTTTCTTGAGTTTAAAGATTGGACTCTAAAAGGAAAACTTTTACAAATTAAAAACATTACGAAAATTTTCTATATAGTAGTTAAAGAGCGACCTAATATTATTGTAACTACAGGAGGAGGAGAAATTGCAGTTCCTTTCTGTTATATTGGGAAACTTTTGGGTTCAAAAGTGATTTTCATTGAAACGTTAGCACGTATAACAACTCCCTCAGGAGGAGGAAAGCTAGTGTATCATATATCTGATGTTTTTCTGGTTCAATGGGAATCACTCTTATCAAAATATGGGAGTAAGGCAAAATACTGGGGGAGGATTATCTGATATTTGTTACTATTGGTATGATGTATGGATTTGAAAGGCTAATTAGATGGATGGATGCAATTGCAGAAAAAACGGATGAAGAAGTTATAATGCAAATTGGAAACACTGAATATGAACCCAAGCATACGTCTTACTTCAGATTTGAGTCCAAAGAAAAAATGGATCAGTTTTATTCAGAAGCGAGAGTGATTGTTTGCCACGCTGGCGTCGGTTCGTTGATGACTTCATTAGAAAATAAAAAGTTGGTGATTGCGGTACCCCGAAATAAAGAATTAGGAGAGGTTATTGACGATCACCAATTAGAAATCTCAAAAGAACTTGAAAAAGAAGGCAAAATAATGGTTGCTAACACCCTGAATGAATTAGAAAATCATTTACAGGAGTTAAAATGTACGGCTTCCCATCTGCGGATAAAAAATGAACTCGTAGAGTCTCTTAAGCGATATATTAGCCAATATAATAAATCTGCTGCATGACGCCAGATCTGAAAAGAAAATTGGACTTATTTATTAGAAGGAACGAGTTTTTATGAAGATTTCTTCAAAACTAGACTTAGTCACTGCTTTAGGTATCAGTATTCTCGGTATACTTATATTATTTATCTCATGGTATGCAAAATTGCTTCAATATGATATCGGATTAATATTTTTCATTTCACCTCTAATCTATGTTCTTTTTAAAGATTGTTTTTTCAAAGAATCGCTTAGCAATTTTAATTACAGACTTAATAATGCAAATAAAACAATAATTCACTCACTGGACATAATGTTCGTATTTATTTATACTATCAGTATATTACTGCTTTATTCTAATATATATCACAGGCCTCTTGTCTATTTTATATTAGTCTCTTTTTTAAGTTCACTGATCGCTATTGAGATTATTTATCTGAAGGAAAAAGATACAAAGCTGTCTGTAATACTGAAAATAATTTTCTTATCTTTAAACATAAGGTATGGAATATATTATGAATTTAATAGTTTGATCGGAAATGATTTATTCAAGCATGTAAAATTAATAAATCAAGTAATAGCTTCCGGTTTTATTACTCCAGAAAGTATGGATTATACAAAATATTTCGATTTTCCCATCTACCATGTACTTAATGCAAGTTTAAGTCTAATATCTTCTTTTAATATTAAAGATTCGGTGTTTTTCTCTACTGTTTTTTTCTTTTCAGTCAGTACAATATATATATATTTAATAGGCAAGAAATTAGTAGGAGTTAAGTTTGGGTTGTTTGCGATGTTACTTGCAAACGTAAGTGACATATTTATTGTAGCAAATTTGACCAGTATAACGCCGGGATCAATAGTTTTTTGCTGGCTCTTAATACTTTTGTATATTATACTTACTAATTCAAACTTTGTCGCTAATAATATTATTAAAGTATTATTAATTTTCGTTTTGATACTTACTCACCAATTAAGCACTTTAGCCTCCTTAATTATATTAGTAAGCATATTTATCGGAGAATATATTTTTACTCATATTCATGGAAATCGTAGATATTTGAAAATGAGCACTTTAAGTACAACTCTAAGCATGAATTCTCTATTAATTTTTGGAGTTATGCTTGTTTATTACTGGATGCAGGCTGACAAAGATCTCACTAGTGGGAAAAGTTTCTTTTATTTCGCAATTAATCCAGTCGTCAATGTATTAAAAAACGGAGATTTTTTTTCTCATGATTCTAACGTCTATGCTGATTATTATGCACAATATAGCATGATTTCTAATGTTTTGTTTCATTTGGGATATTTAATTCTTATTGGCCTTGCTATTATTGGAGCCTTGATATGGCTTTCCTCAAAAGCTCAAGACTCTAAGAAGTTTGCTATAATCATAGCTACAGTTTCCCTGTATTTTTTCATATATGGAGCCCCACTTACTGGAATTGGAAATGCCCAGCTTTCTACCAGATGGCTTACATTTGCGTATTTATTTCTAATTTTTATGTCAACACAAGCTATATTTTCCTTAGTAAATTCGCTAAATAATAAGAAAATAACAACACTTTCTCTAATATTTTTTATTTTTACATTTACAATGATAACAACCCCTTATGTCAATGGAGATAGCCCACTTTACTGTAATGAACGATGGCCACGTGCTTCGTTTACGGATTCTGAAATCCAAGCATCCAGAACTATTGCTGAGACTTGTAGTGGAACCGTAAACACTGACGGAAGTTATTCGATATTATTTAGAGAACTTTCGTGTAATTGCGATATCAAAGGCATTAATGAAACTGACTACGAATCGCTAAATAAAAATGTAATATTATTAAGAGAATGCATAACAAAAGAACCTGTGGTTATGGACTGGAAAGGGGGAGAATTGGGTTTAGTAAAAGTAATCGATGATAATTTCCTATCACAATTTCATACATCGAGACATGATTTGGTTTATAATAATTATTATGTCAAAGCTTACTCAGGAAGAGACTGACTAAATTAAAAATTCGAGATAAGGAGAATAAAAATGACAAAAATACTAGTTGTAAATTTTGGAGGCAGATTTAACAAAGGTGGCGTAGCCTTAGTAAATTCCATGATTGAAACACTTACATATTTTATTCCTGACTGTAAGTTCACAGCGCTCGCACATCAGGCAAATTACAATCAGTATCCAATAAAAGTTATTGAAACTGTAGGGGATAACTCATCTTTTAAGGCAGGCTTGAAAGCATTAAATTTATTGATGACATCATTTTTATTAATGGTATTTAATAAACTTGGAATCCATTTGAATCCAAGAAATGAAATTTTACGTGAATATGTAGAATCTGATGCTGTAATTAATACTGGTGGCGACAATTTAACAGAAGACTATGGCACTTTATCTCTAGCTTTCAATTTGAATTACCTATTAATTGGACTTTTGTTGAAAAAGCCAGTTGTAGTATACGCAGAATCTATAGGACCTTTTAAAGGTACAATATCTAGATTAATGGCTAACTTTGTCCTCAACAGAGTTGATCTGATAACCATCAGAGAACAGATTTCTAAAGATAATCTTAATAAAATAAACGTAAATAAACCTCACATATGTATTACTGCCGACTCCGCATTTTTATTAAAAGCAGTAAACGCAACAAGACTAACAGAGTTATTGACAAAAGAAAATATTACTGAAAATAACAGGCCTTTAGTGGGAATATCCATCAGTAAAATCATTTCCAGGTATGGCTTTTCAGATTTCGAAAAACCGGAGGAGAAATATAATCAATATGTCAGTGTAATGGCTAAAACAATTGAATATATAACAGAGAATCTCGGAGCTACCGTAGTTATAGTTCCTCATGTTATAGATCCTAGAAGAAATGATGACCGATGGGTTGCAGATGATGTATGTAAACTTATCCTAAATAAGTCAAAAGTAATCTCCATAAAAGAAGATTATACGCCTGAGGAGTTAAAAGGAATAATAGGTCATTGTGATTTGTTTATTGGAGCAAGAATGCATGCAACAATAGCTTCCACGTCAATGATGGTTCCTACTATAGGAATTGCATACAGTCACAAAATTTACGGCATTGTTGGTGAAATGCTTGGGCAAAAAGAGTATATTCTCGATGTAAAAGAACTAACATACGAAAGTTTAATCTCAAGAATAGACGACGTTTGGAAGAATAGAGAAAAAATTAAAAAAGAATTGGAGATAAAAGTCCCTCAGGTCAAAGAAAGGGCAATGCTAAACGGAAAGTTGGTCAAGGAACTGCTAAGTGCTTAACTTGTCCACTTATTCTTTTTGAAATCACTTTTTGCTTTTTTTAATATAAAGTAAAAGTAAGGGACACTATAAAGCCAAATAACTTTTGTTGGTACCCAAAGCAGTATTTTTCTGAATACTGGCCTGGAGAATAATCTTAC
>CAZCKG010000196.1:0-4862 GCA_964498825.1 uncultured Methanosarcinales archaeon | reverse complement strand
CAACTAGGTTTTCTCGATGTGACAAATTTATCACATCGACATTCAAAGAGGCTAATCTTAAAGAAGCTCACCTTGAAGGGGCTAACCTTCAAGAGGCTAACCTTGAAAGGGCTGACCTTAAAGGAGCTCATCATTTATCACTTGACCAGCTTTCAAAAGTGAAAACACTTCATGATACAAAATTAGACGAAGAGCTCCTCATACAATTAAAAAAGAAGTATCCTGCCCTTTTTGAAGTACCGTAGCCACAAATCCTCAAGGATTAAGGCTTTTAAGGAATGTAAGATCAGATAGCAGGTTTTATCCAGCTTTCCCATTTAGCAAAAGGAAAAGATGCTTAATTCACTGAGGGCTACACAAAAGGCAATAAAAATAAAAAGTAAAGTTTATACAGATATCGTCTCAAGCTTTGCCCGTTTAAAAATAGCGGTTACCCTTCCTTCTTCGTCAATATCATTCTTGATCAAAATAAGTTCCCAGCCTTCATTTCCGATTCTTTCAAGTTCGCTCATTTGTTGTGACGTGTTGACACCATCAATCCTGCGAGAATCGTACTCCCATAAATGTATCATTTAATGCCCCTCCTGTTAAAGATTAAAGAAAATTTTTGTACTTTTTCATATTGTAGTGATATTATAAATAATCCGAACAGAAGAAAATAAGGCAAAAATACCTTGAGAAGTCGGAGATTTTGAAGGAACTTTCAATCATAGAGAGCGAAGGAAAGGAACTTGCCACAATCCTGAAGGTTACCGAGGCCTGAAAATAGAGCAAAGGAGAAATCCTGTTGACCCCTACTGACAAAAAGCCTGCGTTTTGGAGTATTCCTGTATCCGAGATGTTAGAGGAGCTTCAGACGACAAGCGAAGGCCTGAAAGGTTCTGAGAGCAGTGAACGCCTTAAAAAATATGGGGCTAATATTCTTAGACCAAAGAAAAGCTCAGATGCCCTTAAAATCCTGCTTTCCCAGTTCAAAAGTCCGATTACTCTCATTCTCCTTTTTGCAGCCGGACTTGCCTTTTTCCTCCACGAACCAACGGACACCATAATCATCACGGCTATTATTCTGATCAGCGGTTTGCTTGGATTCTGGCAAGAAAAAGGAGCTGCAAATGCCTTTGAAAAACTGGTTTCTGTAGTGCAGATAAAAGCGGCAGTTATCAGAGACGGCAGGGAAGCAGAAGTTCCAGTCGAAGAGATCGTACCTGGGGATATAATAATCCTCAAAGCAGGAGACATGATTCCTGCAGACTGCTTGATTCTGGAATCAAATGACCTTTTTGTTAGCGAATCTACTCTCACAGGAGAGAGTTATCCGGTAGAAAAATCAGTCGGTGCATTGAAAGCAGAAATCCCTCTCGCACAGCGTATAAATTCTCTCTGGATGGGAACCAGTGTGGTCAGCGGGAGCGGAAAAGCACTGGCAGTATTCACAGGAAAAGAAACCGAGTTTGGGAAAATTTCAGAAACTCTAAAACTCAGGCCTCCAAAAACTGAGTTTGAAGAGGGAGTTTCACATTTCGGGTATTTCCTGATGGAAGTTACGATGTTGATGGTTGTAGCCATCTTCGCGATCAATGTATATCTCCAGCGTCCGGTACTTGACTCTTTTCTCTTCTCCCTTGCTCTTGCAGTCGGGCTGACTCCTCAGCTCCTGCCTGCAATCATCAGTGTTAACCTTTCCCACGGAGCAAGAGAGATGGCGCAAAATAAGGTGATTGTCAAGAGACTGGCGTCAATTGAGGACCTGGGCAGCATGAACCTGCTCTGCTCAGATAAGACAGGAACATTGACCGAAGGAGAGCTGCAACTTCACTCCTTCCAGGACCTCAAAGGAGATCAAAATGAAAAAGTCCTCCTTTATGCCAGCCTCAACGCCTATTACCAGAAAGGCTTTGAAAATCCAATCGATAGGGCAATTCTTTCACATAATAAAGTCGATCTGGCTCAGTATGAAAAACGGGGCGAAGTCCCTTATGATTTCATACGTAAACGCTTAAGTATCCTTGTCTCAAAAAGCGGCACTAACCTGATGATTACCAAAGGTGCGCTCCCGAATATTCTTGAAGTCTGTTCCTTAGCAGAAACTAAACCTGAAAAAACTGTAGACATTTCTAAGGTAAAGGAACAAATCGAAAAGCAGTTTGAAGAATTCAGCGAAAAAGGGCTTCGAACGCTCGGAGTTGCATACAGGGAGATGGGCCAGCAGGAAACTATCAAAAAGGAACAGGAAACAGGAATGACCTTTCTAGGATTCCTTTTCTTTTTTGACCCCCCAAAACAAGGTATCTCAAAGACCATACAAAACATGGAGCAGCTTGGAATTTCTCTTAAGATTATTACTGGAGACAACAAATTTGTGGCTGCCAGTATCAGTCGGGAGATCGGGCTTAAGAATGCCAGGGTTATAACCGGAAGCGAGCTTGATAAGATGAGTAACGAGGCCCTGATCACGCAGGTAAACGATACTGATTTTTTTGCCGAGATAGAGCCGAACCAGAAAGAGCGTATCATCCTTGCACTCAAAAAAAGCGGAAAAGTCGTTGGCTATATGGGAGACGGCATTAATGACGCGTCTGCTCTTCATGCTGCAGATGTGGGAGTATCAGTTGACAGCGCTGTGGATGTTGCCAAAGATGCTGCAGACATTGTGCTGATGGAAAAGAATCTGGATGCACTTGTTGAGGGAGTAAAGGGTGGACGGAAAACCTTTGCCAACACCCTGAAATATGTCTTCATGGCTACAAGTGCCAATTTCGGAAATATGTTCAGCATGGCAGGAGCATCCCTTTTCCTGCCTTTCCTTCCCCTGCTGCCCACACAGATCCTGCTAACCAATTTGTTGACTGACTTTCCGGAGATGACCATAGCCACGGATTCTGTGGACAGGGAAATGATTGAAAAACCTCGCCGCTGGGATATAGGTTTCATCCGCAAGTTTATGATGGTATTTGGCCTTACCAGTTCTGTATTCGACTACCTGACTTTCGGTGTTTTGCTTCTTATCCTTCCGGATAAGATAGAGCAATTCAGAACCGGATGGTTTGTGGAATCCGTTATTTCAGCGTCCATGATAGTGCTGGTAATCAGGAGCAGAAAACCTTTCTTCAGGAGCAGACCCGGAAAATACCTGCTGGCAGCTACTCTGCTGATAGTAGGCCTAACGCTTTGCCTACCATTGACTCCTTTTGCAGAACCTTTTGGCTTCAAACCTATCCCGATCTCGGTTATTTTAGTTATTGGAGTCATAATAGCACTGTACATCCTTACGGCTGAGGTAATAAAGAAAATTTTTTATAAAAGAGTAAAATTTTGAGATTCAGCCGCCTATAAATATTATGATCTAGAGATTTGGAGCTTCATATTGCTGTTTTCCAGTTTAACCGCGTAAGCCCTAATGGTCATTCCGAGACTGGCAAATCCCGTATAATTCGATCATTTTGTTCATCCATCATTTTTCCCAGTAAGGCTTGAGCTTATATTGAGTATATGCCTCGAATAACTTTTTTTGTGTTAGTGGCTCGTTCCTATCAATACCTTCTTCTTTCTCTAAGGTTGATTTGTCGACATCAAGGACATAATCATCTCCATGTTGCCCGTATTTGAAAGCTTCAAAGGGTATAATGAAGTACTTGTTACCCAGTCCTAGTAGATGTGCGCCAAAAGAGAATACTGCACACGCTATTCTATTATTCTCTCTGTCAATAAGCAGATCATCGATTTTACCAATCTGCACACCGTTTTTATCAAACACTCTTGTATCTCTTATCGTATCCACTTCTAAGTATACAGGTTTATCCATATCCCACAACTCCTCAATTTACTCCCCTGCACCGAAAGCTGTTTTGAGTTTAAGTTCATCTTCGTTTGAAAGTGATGTTCTGACGATTGTTGCGTTGAATTTTTTAAGTCTTTCCAGTGCCTTATCTTCAGTCCACTTTGAGATCAGTAGGAAGAGAGCAGAACCACCCGGTTTAATGGTAGCTCCGACTTCTTTAATGAAATCATCGTTGATTCCATAATCAGACAGCGAACCATTTATTGCACCGGCAATAGCACCAATGGCTAATCCTAGCCAAGGCATCCAGAAAAAGAGTCCTATCAACATACCCCAAAATGCACCGCCAACTACACCTGCACCCACGAGGTGTGTAGCTTGCTTCACCTTGATTTTGCCATCGGGCTTGCGAATAACAACCGCGGCATCGTCGAGGGTCATCAATTCCTCCTTTTTAAGATGATGGATAGTATCATCCATCTCAGATGCACCTGTCTCACTAGGAAAAGCAAAAACAATTAACTCACTCATGTCTATATCTCCTTTTGATTCTTGATTACACGCTGGACTGTGTAGTTCCCTGCACTATTACCTCAAGTAATCTCTTATAGCCCACCAGCACGACATTTATGCCAGTGGAATATAAATTTACATCTCCCTCATACCATACAAGGTATAATCTTACTTGAACATATAAAGAACCATGGGTTTTTTAATATTTTTTAGACGTAGGCCTCTTAAAAATGATATGTTTTTTAAGGATTATTAAGTCTTATTTACCAGATTAAATGTGTTTTTAGTGCTTTTCAAATAAAAAAGAGTTGAATTTGGAACAGAATCAGTAAATCAAGGAATTTTCGATTCTCAATCAAATTTTATTCCAGACCAACAAATTTTCGCTATAAACTGAGATCTTTGTAATTATTCAGTTATTTGCGACGCTCCCTGAAGTACCGTATAAAGTGAATCTATTACAAAATATTTTCAAACATATCTGCATGGTTAGGTTGTTCTTTCCTCTATTGATCTACCTGAGTACTTTCTATAACCCCATTCGGCAAAGAAACAGAAAAAAACCGTAAAC
>CAZCKG010000195.1:0-4891 GCA_964498825.1 uncultured Methanosarcinales archaeon | reverse complement strand
TTCACTCAAAGGATGTCGTACAGGATCTATAACCTGGTTTCAAATGCTTGTGATGAAATGGCAGTAAAATGCAATAGCCAGCTATTTAGAGAAGAAGCTGGGGAACATAAGCAATTCATGATCCAGTCCGATTATTACATGCAAGAGGATAAAAAGAAAATTAAGATGTCAGTAGAAGACGCAAATACCGCCTTTTCACTGGGTTTGTGGCAAAAGATAGAGGAAGAGGAATAATTACTCCTTAATTGATTTAAGCCTTGGCTAAGAGGATATTAGAAGGTTTTTCGGGCTTGTTTTTGGAGTAATAAGAAACAGGATAAGGAGATAAATGGTTGCCCTGTGACTTGGTATAGAGTTTTCTGATGTAAGAGTAGTTATAACGTTTGGAGTTGAAATTAGGGCAACCACAAGCTAAAAGCCTATTAATTACATTCTAGAGCAACCATTTTATATTTTTTGGAGTCGTTACCTATACTTGATTCCTTTGTATGAGAAGTGAAAAAATGACAAGTTGCCTGTAAAGCAGGCAATTGCGTAAGTTCTATATTATTTTTAGTGATTCCGTAGTTTTATGTAACATCAAATGAATAATCCCATTGGGAAAGGGTTTTGAAGTTATGTCCTTAGGATTCAGGCTTTGAATTTATACCTTTTACATTTATAAAGTTAAGTGTCGGGAGTTGAAACTATGGTAACTACAGATATTCCGTTATTTTTGACAGCAAGAACGATACACGGAGACAAGGTCATCAATATGGCTGGAGAACATCTGGGAAAGATTGAAGACCTAATGATCGATCTAGAAAATGGTAGAGTAGCATATGCAGTACTTTCTTTTGGCGGGTTCCTGGGTCTTGGAAATAAACTGTTTGCTGTCCCCTGGGAAGCTCTTTCAATCAGGCCGCATGAGCACGCTTTCGCCCTTGACGTCAGCAAGGAAATCCTGGAAAAGGCAGAAGGCTTTGATAAGGACAACTGGCCTTTAACTTGTGAGCAGCTCGCCACTTCAACTCGTGAGTGGCTCGCCAATATTTATACTTGCTACGGGTACAAACCTTACTGGGAGACAGGGGTTTTAGAAGGGACCGAAAAAGAGAGAATGGAAGAGACAGAATCAGAAAGGATGGCCCGGATAGAAAAGAAGGCAGAGCCAAAAAAAGAAGAAGTAGAAGAAGTAGAAGAAGCTAAAGTTGAGCCTATACACCCATCTGAAAATAGGGGAGGTAAAAAGAGAGGCCTTTTGGACACCTGCAAATAAGTGGGCTTTATTGATAGATGAGTGGGTCATTGATGAAATCTGTAAAACGAGCACGTTACCCTTTTTTGGGATAATGTTGAGAATTATTATGCTTACTTTTTCAGTGACGTGCGTCCATGCCTAATCCTTATTCCAACAACAAAATTGCAGGAAACCAGCTTTGTAGAAAGTATATCTAAATCAGCTTCAAGAGGCTAAACTAAATAAGTAAAAGTATTAAAAATAGATCAGACCATTCAGTTCAAATTACTGGAGATTCTTTATTTCAAAGGATTTCTACAGAGCCGAAATTCCTGATTTAAGTATAATATCCCTGTTTGTGATCTCATAGATTTTCATTTCCTCTAGGTGGCGAACAGAGGAATCAGGAGCCCGGATCCAACCGTATAACAACAGAAGAGCACGCTTTTCAGAGCCCAAGCTAAATTTTTTCTTGTGCCATATTGAAGTAGAGGGGTTCAATGGAAAAAAAACTGACCGATAACAAAAGTAAGATCTGTTCTCCTCAAGGGAATGAGCACAATATTTCTCTTCCTGAGTTTATTCAAAAATTGGGAGTTGAAGAAAGCGGACTTAGCGGGCAGGAAGCTGCAAGGAGGCTTCAGGAATGCGGGCCTAATGTTCTCGAAGAGACAGGAAAAGAGAGCATATTAAAAAGGTATGTGAGGCAATTCCTGAATTTTTTTTCTATTTTGCTGACTATAGGAGCTATTCTGTCTTTCCTTGGAGAATATCTTGATCCCGGGAAAGGAAATCTCTATATTGGAATTGCTCTTGGCGTGGTCGTAATCCTTAATGGAACCTTTACATTTGTCCAGGAATATCAAGCTGCAAAAACGATGGAAAGTTTTCGGCAACTTCTCCCTCCCCGTGCAAAGGTTTTAAGGGAAAGTGAAGTCAGAGACGTTCTGGCTTCGGAACTTGTTGTAGGAGATATCATCCTTCTTGAAGAAGGAGATAAGGTCCCGGCTGACGGGCGCTTAATTGAGACAAATTCTCTGAAGGTTGATCATTCGGCCATTACCGGAGAAGCAGAGCCTCAGCTCCGCTCTCTTGAATGCACTCATTAGAATATACTGGAGTGCAGGAACATGGTCTTTTCCGGGACGCTGGTGCAGAGCGGAAATGGAAAGGCCGTCATCTTCGGAACAGGACGGAATACCCAGATAGGAAACCTCGCAACACTTACAGAACAGATTTCTAGTGTGGACACTCCCATCCGGAAAGAGCTCAACCATTTTATAAAAGTCATCTCAGCAATTGCGATTTCTATGGGAGTGACCTTCTTCATGCTTGCTTTTCTTATTCAGGATGTTTTTCTTGCAAGCCTCATTTTTGCGATCGGAATTATCGTTGCCAATGTGCCCGAAGGGCTTCTTCCCACAGTTACCTTTGCTCTCAGTATGGCTTCCAGGAGGATGGCTTCGCGAAATGCCCTTATAAAGCAGCTTGAATCCGTAGAGACTCTGGGCTCGACTACTGTCATCTGCACGGACAAAACCGGAACTCTTACCCAGAATAGGATGGCAGTAAATTCTCTTATCGTCGGTTTTGATCTTGTACCTGAAAAGACTTCAGGCTTCGAAAAAGAGGTTTCAGGGCAGGAGGCAGAAGAAAGTATAAAACAAGGTATTGCAGGAAAAGTTGCGGATTCAGAGTCAAAAGGGATTTCTGTTTCAGAAAATCCCATGTGGAATCCGAAAAAGGTGTTCCCTTCTTTCATAAGGGTCGCAGGTCTCTGCAATAACGCAAAACTTTCCGAGTCGCCTCCTGGATACACCGGCGATCCGACCGAAGGTTCGCTCCTTGTTTTTGCGAATAGCTTAGAAGATATAAAAAAGCTCCATAGTGATTATCCACGGTTGGAAGAGTTTCCCTTTGATTCCCTTACCAAACGGATGGAAGTTATCTGCCGCACTCCTGAAGGAAAACTTGAAATCTATCTTAAGGGCGCTCCTGAGGTAGTTGTAGAGATGTGCAGTTCGGTTATAGAGTCAGGAGAGGTTAGGAAACTGACCGACAGTGAGAAAAAAGAACTTATGGACAGACACCTGGAACTGGCAAGAAAGGGAGAACGGGTAATTGCCCTTGCATTCAGGCTAGCAGAAGAGCAGAAGGAGTACACCGGTGATTTTATTTTTCTTGGATTTATCGGAATTGTAGATCCCCCGCGTCCCGAAGCCAGAGACGCTATTGCAAAATGCCACGCAGCCGGGATTAAGGTTGTCATGATCACTGGCGATCACCCGGTCACTGCAGAATCAATCTCAAAGAACGTGGGACTTGCTGATTCCGGAAGCCTTGAAATTATTACTGGAGATGAGCTGAATTCACTCTCAAGTACAAACCTAGCTTCAAGATTGAAAAAGCCGAGCATTGTATTTGCCCGTACCTCTCCTGTACAAAAACTGAAAATCGTACAGCTTTTCCAGGCTGAAGGGGAGATCGTGACTATGACAGGAGACGGGGTCAATGATGCTCCTGCAATCAAGAACGCAGATATGGGGGTTGCCATGGGCAGCGGCACGGATGTAGCTCGCGAAGCTGCGGATATGATACTCCTGGACGACAATTTCGCCACGATCGTGAATGCAGTAGAAGAGGGAAGAACCGTTTTTGATAATATCAAAAAATTCATTGTGTATATTATTACCCACACCATTCCTGAAGTTCTACCTTTCATAGCTTTTGTTCTTTTTGCCCTACCCCTTCCCATGCCTGTACAGCTTATTCTTGCAATTGATCTGGGTACGGATATGCTGCCTGCGATTGCTTTAGGACAGGAAAAAGGAGAAGGAGATATTATGAAAAGGCCTCCCAGACACAGGGATGAGAAACTATTAACGCCTCAGGTGCTTTTTACAGCTTATGGAGTAAAGGGGCCTATAGAAGCTGCTGCAGGCTTTTTCTGTTATTTCACCGTACTCTTTGAAGGAGGCTGGAATTTCGGCGAACAGCTTTCAAGCAGCAATTCCCTTTATATGCAAGCGATAACTGCTTTCTTTTCAGCAGTGATCATCTGTCAGATTGCCAATATTTTTGCTTCGCGAACCCGTTTTCAGTCGGTCTTCACAAGGGGCTTATTCAGCAACCGTATGGTTCTGCTGGGAATTGCAAGCGAGTTATTGATTCTCGCTTTTATTATATGGAATCCGTTTGCTAACCTTATTTTCAACACTTCACCCATTGACCTCAGGTATATATTGCTTTCTGTTCCTTTTGCAGTTTTCCTGCTTGTAATCGACGAGCTAAGGAAATATTTAGTGAGAAAAAACGTTAGTTGGGCGACTAGATTATTTAAGTGGTAACTTGAATGAAGGCATTTAAGAATGAATTGAATTAAGATAGGACTTACGCACTTGAGGTTCAAAATCAAGATCATCAGACATCTCTAATAAATAGATGCTTTAGACAGTTGGAGGTTTGACGCTGTTGATTATTCAGTTCAACCGCGTAAGTCCTATAAGATTTAATACATGCTGTTTCAAAACTACATTTGATTTTACAATTGGGATAATATTTTGCTATAATATTAATTTATACCTTATAGAACTTACGCGGTTGAACTGAATACTCAATGAGGATCTCAAATTAGCTTTAAAAATCCTTGATCTAATTTGACAATCTTTTTTA
>CAZCKG010000194.1:0-4920 GCA_964498825.1 uncultured Methanosarcinales archaeon | reverse complement strand
TGGGGAGTGCATTTGTGCATTCTCCTCATCGATTATTTTCTTTCTCTTTTATTTTCTTGAGCTTTATCTTTTGAGTCTCTGCTTGAGTGGATATTTATGAATATTGATCCGGTTTACGGTACCCACTACTTAGAATTACTAAAAAATCTATTTCGGAGATGAATTCTAATGGAAAACCCTATCACAGGCCGAGTATGGAAATTCGGAGATGATGTTGATACAGATGTGATTATACCAGGGAAATATCTGCGAACTAAGGATATGCAGGTCTTTGCGGCTCATGCAATGGAAGGAATTGATCCGGAGTTTGCAAAAAAAGTCAAACCCGGGGATATCATTGTTGCAGGTTCCAATTTCGGCTGTGGATCTTCACGGGAACAGGCTCCTCTTGCTTTAAAACACGCAGGAGTGGCCTGTGTTATAGCGAAGTCTTTTGCAAGGATCTTTTTCCGAAACTCGATCAATGTTGGACTTCCTCTTATGGAAGTTGATGTTGAATGTCAGGAAGGAGATGAGATTGAAGTTGACCTTCTCAAAGGAGAGGTTACAGTTCCTGGAAAAGGTACATTCAAAGGAAATAAATTGCCTGATTTCCTTCTGGAAATGCTTACTGATGGCGGACTTGTAGCCCACAGGAAAAAAAGTCAAAGCAAGCAGAGTGAATATAACCTGATTCAGTGACTTACTCAAAATTCGATTACCACTCAAGTTTAAGAATTATTGAATATCCGAGAATTATTCAAAGAAACCGATACATATGATTTTTCCTGAAGAATACAAGCATGTCGGTGTAACAAAAACCTTTTGTTCAGCTTCTCAAGAGCCTATTTACTTCTTAACCGACTACCTGATAGCTGAGAGTGAGAATTCTAACGGTGCACCTGAGTATTCAGTTTATCGTGTAATAAAAAGTGGAGAAGGTTTGCTCCAAAAGGTCGAAGCCCTTGAATTAATCGCCTCCAAAGAACAGGTAGTTAAATACGACAGGGAACTTAACATAAAGGATCGTAAACTCCTGATCGAGATTGCAGCAAAAATCTGTACAGGAAAAGTGAATACTGTAATATTTACAGGTGTAGACAGGCATGTTACTATTGTTCATGATCCTGACCCCTCAAGCATTCTGGAGATTCAAATCCTTGATGTCGCTCCACCTGAACCTTCCTGGCTTTCTCAGGTTGTGAGAAGGCTTGAAGCAAGTGGAATTTTTGGTGACCTCCAGGTTCGTTTTGTTGAGAAAGTAATCGACCTCAGGCAGTTCGAAGGAAAAAATACTGTTTTTCCATGCAGTGCTTCCGGGCTTGAAGGGAAATGCCTGGATTCTGACATCCTCACTGAAAACGGGCACTTGCTTGTAGGGTGTGAGATTTCAAAAACGCTTTTTGAGACGCGTTTTCCGGAGCTTGAATACTCTTTTGTAAACATCTGTCCTTTCAAATCCGAAATCGTGGTGCCCTCAAAGCCTTTTATTACGCGCTGCTGCAGATCTGAAAAATCAGGGCTCGTAAATATTTCCGGCTTCGAAGGTGCTGTAGTACATTGGGGAGCGTCGGAGTATCAGGTTGCAGAGGCAATAAGAAATCTTGTTTGCAGGTTGAGGAAGAACCAGCTCGATCTTTAACAGTTAAAATGCCTATTACAATAGTGGAGTAATAACTCAATGTCCTTTTTAACCAATTTTCTTTTAGCTCTCGGGCTTTCAATGGATGCATTTGCAGTTTCCATGTCCAGTGGCACTACAATAAGGCCTTTTCAGCTCAAGGATGCCCTGAAGCTAGCTGTTTTTTTCGGTGGTTTTCAGGCTCTCATGCCGGTACTGGGCTGGCTTGGAGGAAGCGCAGTAAGCGGCTTTGTTTCGGACTATGCTCCCTGGATTGCTTTTTTGCTTCTGGTCTTTATAGGAGGCAAAATGATTTACGAGGCTCTTTATGGAAGCCCTGATGGTAAGATAAGTTCCCTTAGCTATTCGGTTCTTTTTGTGCTTGCAATCGCTACAAGTATAGATGCCCTTGCTGTAGGAATCAGCTTTGCATTTCTCAAGACCCCTATTCTTGAACCTATTATCATTATAGGTTCGGTAACTTTCTTCACGTCCTTCTGTGGGGCAATCCTTGGATACAGGATAGGTCATTTCTTTGAAAACGAAGTCGAGATTCTCGGAGGCCTGATCCTCATAGGGCTTGGTGGAAAAATTCTTGCCGAACACCTGCTCTGGATCTGAAAAATTATTTGTGAATCTTAAAAAGTTACGCCAGATTCATATATCTCAAACTATAGATGCAATAACATGAAACTGGCTGTAATTGAAGGTGACGGGATTGGCAGGGAAGTTATCCCTGCGGCAGTCAAAGTCCTTGATGCTTTCGGGCTTGAGCTCGAGAAAGTGCCTCTGGAACTGGGCTATGCCAGATGGCAGAGAACAGGGACTTCAATATCTGACCAAGATATGGAAACTATCAAAGGATGCGATGCCGTCCTTTTTGGGGCAGTTACCACTGTGCCCGATCCCAGTTACAATAGCGTACTTCTAACCATCAGAAAGGAACTCGATCTCTATGCCAATGTAAGGCCTATAAAACCTCTTCCAGGCATAACTGGCATTACCGGAAGAAATGATTTCGATTTTATTATTGTCAGGGAAAACACCGAAGGTCTGTATTCGGGTATTGAGGAAATAGGGCAGGATCTTTCATGGACAAAAAGAATCGTCACAAGGAAAGGCTCTGAGCGGATTGCAGAATATGCCTGCAAGCTCGCAAAAAAGAGAAATAACAAACTAACTATTGTCCATAAGTCCAATGTCCTGAAATCCGATAAGCTTTTCCTTGATGTTTGCAGACAGACTGCAAGTGCTAACGGTGTTGAATATAGCGATATGCTTGTTGATTCAATGGCGTATAGCCTTATGATGCATCCTGAGAGATACGATGTTGTAGTTACAACGAACCTCTTTGGAGACATTTTAAGCGATATGTGCGCTTCTCTTATCGGAAGCCTTGGGCTTGTCCCCAGCGCCAACATAGGCAAAAAATATGCTTTTTTCGAGCCAGTACACGGAAGTGCTCCTGATATAGCAGGAAAAGGTATTTCAAATCCTCTCGCTGCAATTCTCAGTGTAAAGATGCTGTTGGAATGGATGGAAGAACCGCGCTCCCTACTTATTGATGAAGCGATAGCACATGTACTTGAAAAGAAGATAATTACCCCTGATCTGGGGGGTACTGCCAGCACAGTGGAAGTAGGGAATGAGATAGAAAGATATATTCGTGACGCTCTTGGATAAAAGCTTATGTCAGTTTTCTATTTTATTCATTGCAGGCTTTTATTATTAATTTCATTTTTTCTTTTCCTTCACATATTCTTGAAAATATTTAATAGGTATTAAGTATGAAAAATATTACACAGAAATCACACTAAATTTACATATAGAATATCGTGAGGATGGAAATGAATAAAAAGTGTCTATTGGTTTATCTCACAATTTTATCATTGATTCTTGTTTCCGGTTGCCTGGAAACTCCAGGTAAACTGTCAAATGAATCCGGAAACGGTGATAAATTAATTGCTGATGTTTCCACTTCTGGTAATGACATCCTTTACCAGGTTTCCACAATTGATGCCCTTCTTCAGGGAGTTTACGATGGTATTCTTCCTATTGGAGAGCTCAAAGCACATGGAGATTTTGGCATAGGAACTCTTGATAAACTCGAAGGAGAAATGCTGGCTTTAGATGGTAATTATTATCAAATCAAAACCGATGGGATTGCATATCCTGTTACTGAAGAAATGACGACTCCTTTTGCCGCTGTCACCTATTTTGAAGTCGATAAAAATATCCGGCTTGAAAAATCGATGAATTTTACAGAATTTGAAGAATATCTGGACCAAAACCTGCCTGCAGAGAACCTTTTCTATGCTGTTAAAGTTGACGGAAATTTTTCTTATATGAAAGCGCGAAGTGTTCCAAAGCAGGAAAAACCATACCCTAAACTTGCAGATGCAGTTTCAAACCAAACTGTTTTCGAATTAGAAAATGTGAGCGGTACACTTGTAGGTTTCAGGACTCCTGAATACGTGAAAGGGATAAATGTTCCAGGTTACCATATTCATTTCATCAATAAGGATAGAAATTCAGGAGGGCATGTTTTAGATTTTGAGCTTGAAAACGGAAATATATCTCTTGATACTACAAATGCTTTTTTTATGGAACTCCCTACCAGCGGCGACTTTAGTAAGGTAGAATTGGGAAAGGATTTACAGGCTGAATTGGAAACCGTTGAAAAGTGATCTTTTCTTCCGCCTTTCTTTTTTCTTTTATCGTTTTCTTATTTCGATTTTCGTTTTTTTCTTTTATTTTGTTTTCTTTTTATTTTCTTTTCTTTTTTCTTGAAATTCACTCTTCAACGTTTCATTTCTTCAGAGATTTTGCAGTTTTATCATATGGATCTTTACTGTTCTAATTAAAGCTATTTTGCACAGGAAGTAACAGCTCTGAAAATGCAGGACTTTATACACACATTAATGAAACTTTCATTTTGAGGTCTGTTTCTGATATCTTTCCAAATTCTTTTGAATAATTTATTTTTGAACGATTTGTTTTTAGATAATTTATGTTTCTGAAACTCTCAAACTGTTCATAGTACTGAGCACGTTCAATCAATCCTTTGAATATTTCCTCCATTGTATTCACCTCTATTCTTAAAAACTACTTCAGTACTTATTAATCTCCACCTAGCAGGGTGAAAGTATTTTTTTCGTAGGTTCTCAGGTAAATGGTTTGAAATTTAGGTATCTGCTGATACTGGAATTTTTCATAGAGATTTAAAAGACAAGTTATTAGGAAAGAATACTGCTGACTTGGAAAAAGCTTAGAGTAAAAATAATAAGAGGAGTAAAACAAAAGTGATTGGGTAAAATAAT
>CAZCKG010000193.1:3578-4942 GCA_964498825.1 uncultured Methanosarcinales archaeon | reverse complement strand
AAAAAATCAAATATAAAATTGAAGTAAGAATAAAGGAGTAAAGCCCTGAAGCCTTTACCATCCTTTAAGATTATTTTTTCCATTAGTATCCGTACATCTGCGTTTTACTGATTGGTCCTGGATCTAAAAAGCATATTAATACTTTCACCCTACATTCTCAAGCCTTTTTTATCTGTTTTATCCTATCTTAGGTAATGCAAGCCTCCAATTCTAAAAAAAGCAACCCTGAAAGGCACATTACCTTTCATGTGGATATGGACAGCTTTTTTGCATCCATAGAGGTCAGAGAGAAACCAGAACTGAAAGGAATGCCTGTTATTGTTGGTTCTGACCCTAAAAGGGGGTCAGGAAGAGGAGTTGTAAGCACCTGCTCTTATGAGGCAAGAAGCTATGGTATCCATTCTGCAATGCCTATCTCGCAGGCCTACAGGCTCTGCCCAGATGCAGTCTTTTTGCCTGTGAACATGAAGCTCTATGCTGGGGTTTCTGCTAGAGTAATGGAACTTTTGAAGGAGTTTGCAGAAAAATTTCAGCAGGTCAGTGTTGACGAAGCCTATCTTGTTCCAGGGGCTGAGATAAGGAATTTTGAAGAGGCTGCCCTCTATGCCCTTAGCATAAAGGACGAAGTTCATAGACAGGAAAGAATTACCTGTTCTGTAGGGGTTGGACCAAATAAGCTAATTGCAAAGATCGCGTCAGGCTTTCAGAAGCCCGATGGGCTCACGGTTGTCAGGCCTGCAGATGTTAGAGATTTTCTTTTTCCTTTGCATGTTTCAAAAATTCCTGGAATAGGAGAAAAAACAACAGAAACCCTGGAAGAGATGGGAATTACCAGAGTTGAAGAGCTTGCAAACTTCGACATCCAGTTGCTTTCGCAAAGGTTTGGAAAAATGGGGTTTCGGATGAAGCAGATGGCAAACGGACTTGATTTTGAGGACGTTAGGGAGAAGGAGGGAGTAAAGTCCATAAGCAGGCACGGGACCTTTGAGGAAGACACAAATGATCCTGTAAAGATTGGGAAAACTCTGGATATTCTTGCTCAGTGTGTACACGACTCTCTCCTTAAACACAGTTATCTTTTCAAAACCGTGACACTAATAGTGCGTTTTGAGGACTTTTCCACGTATACACGCTCAAAAACAGTCCCTATCTGGACTTCGGATCTCTTTGTGATAAAGAGAACAGCCATGCAGCTCCTTTTGGAATTTCTCGGGAGACAAAAATTCAGGCTTGTAGGTATAGGAGTTACAAAACTCAGAGAAAGAGATGAGAGGCAGAGCCTTATTACGGACTTTATTACTGATTTTGCATAACATTCTTTATTGTTCAATCCTGTACTCTTTGGTGTTTGATTCTATTCTTTA
>CAZCKG010000193.1:0-3478 GCA_964498825.1 uncultured Methanosarcinales archaeon | reverse complement strand
GTTTCAAATCCGAATTATGCAGATATCACTCAAAATAAGTTTTCCAGGGTAGACAAAATGGAATGTTTATATATTTTAAAAAGACCTTATTAGATCAATGAAAAGACTTGTAAAAATGGCTTTAGCCCTTCTCATTATTATTATCCTTACTACGGTTATTGTTTATGCCTCACTTCCATATCTAAATTATTTTTTTGGAGCTTTCATCCTTTATATTATATTCAGATCTCTTTATCAATTTCTCGTAAAAAAAGTGCGGATTCGAAAACAATTTGCAGCAGTTGTGGTAATAATCGTTTCGATCTTTGTTGTAATGATTCCTTTTTATTACCTTATAAGTACAATTGTCGGAGAAATCCAGCAGCTTTTAGTTAATAGAGAGTCTATCATCGTGTCTATTCAAATAGGAGGCAAATTTCTAACTCATTATATCTCAAGCCTTGATATTCCTCTTGAGACCCTCCAGACTAAGATACAGGAAAAAATAATGGATATTGCTTCTGAATCTGTCAATTATACAAGCAAGTTTGTTGTGGGTTCTATCCAGAGTCTGAGCAGGCAATCTATAGGCTTACTGATCATGTATTTTTTGCTTTATTATCTTTTAACAGGAGAAGACTCGGATTTTGCACATAAAGTACATCTTGCAATTCCATTCAATGAAGAAAATACAGCCACTCTTCTGGATGAGTTTAAAAGAATTGTCCGGACAACTCTTACGGCCAGCGGGGCTGTAGCCCTTGTCCAGGGAGGGATTCTGACCATCACTTTTCTCTTTTTTGATGTCCAGGGAGCTTTTCTCTGGGGTTCTATTGCAGCAATCCTTTCTTTTTTGCCTGTTGTCGGAGCTCCTCTGGTCTGGGTTCCTGCAGCTATTATACAGTTCCTTCAGGCGGATTACATTGCAGGAATTGCTATCCTTGCAGCAGGAGTCTTTGTAAGTGTTATAGATAACTTCCTGAGACCTGTTATCCAGAAAAAAGTCGGGGAAATTCATCCTCTTCTTTCCCTTCTCGGGATTGTAATAGGTGTCTCCCTTTTCGGCTTAATTGGAATTGTTATAGGCCCCCTTTTACTGTCCTACTTCATCCTGACCGTTGAAATGTTTTCAAGAGAATATCTTTCTTAGACGGAGCGAATTTCTTAGAAGGAACGAAATGTGCAGATAGAAATCCTGGGATGCGAATCTTTTGGGGCAAGATCTCTTGCCTGCGTTGTAAAGACTGATGAAAGAAAGGTTCTAATTGATCCGGGGGTCGCCCTTGCACGTTTACGTTCCGGGCTACTCCCTCACCCTTTGGAAGTTGCTGCTGCCTTAAGGATAAGAGAAAAAATCCTTTTTGCGTTTGAAGGAGCAACAGACCTTGTTATCAGCCATTACCACGGGGATCATATGCCAATGAAGGCTGAAGATCCATACCAACTACCTGTGGAATCCCTTCCTTCCCTTGGAGGAATAAGTTTCTGGTGCAAAGGCTCGGAAAAAATTTCAGGCCTTTCTGCAAGACGAAGAAACGAATTAGCTGATTTTCTAGGTTTCTCTCTTCCTGCTTCTGAAGGCAGGAGTTCTGAAAATATCGACTTTTCATTTCCTGTTCCGCACGGGGTCCGAGGCAAGGGTTTTGGAACCGTAATGATGACCCGTATCTATGAAGGAGATGAGGTTTTTGTTCATGCTTCGGACATCCAGCTGCTGGACAGGGAAGCAATCCTTGAGGTGCTTGCCTGGAAACCTACAATTGTTTTTGCCTCAGGCCCTCCTCTTTATCTTTCTCAGCGTGTTCCTGAGGTCAGAAAAGAAGCCTTTGAAAACGCACTTCTTCTTGCAAGAAGTGTAGAAACATTAATTCTGGATCATCACCTGCTAAGGTCTTTTGAGGGTTACACATGGTTAAAAGAGCTTGCTGAAAAGGTAGAGAACAGAGTTCTGTGTGCTGCGGAGTTTATGGGAAAAAAACCTGAGCTTCTTGAAGCTCAAAGAAAAATCCTTTATGAAAAACTACCCGTGCCTTCAGGATGGCATGAAGCCTATGCAAATGGTAAGGCAGGTTTTGAGGAATATGCCTGACAGGGTTATATGGAATGTATCCTCTGGTATTGTGTCATCGATAAAATATCGTATAAATTGAATATAACAATTCAGAATTTTCCAACCCTCGATGATTGACGAAACACTAGGACTTGAGGATATGTCTGATTTGAGGATATGTCTGATTTGAGGATATGTCTGATTTGAGGATATGTCTGATTTGAGAATATGTCTGATAGAAATTTGAGAAGATAGCTTACAGGCTGTCATTATCTGCCAGTATACAGCATTCTCTTCAAACCTCGTACTTTTTGGTCAGAAGTCAGCTGTTTCAGACATCAATTGCTGTAGTTATTTATATCTTGAATCCGTTTGGAGAGTCGTTCGTAGTAATCATACAGCTCTTTTCCCCAGGCCAGGGCACCGGGCTCAAAGCTAATAAGATATTTCCGGTCAAAGACAATATTTTTCGGGAAAAGAGCAATTGCCATAAAATTGTCTGCCGATAAGACAGCAGGAATTCTTTCGCAGTCAGAGCAGACAAAAAGTTTGGCATTCTCTAATTGTATAAACTTTTCAGTTTGTTCTCTATAGTCTTCAACCCACCTTTTCAGGACAGCTTCAGGAATAATGAGTGATACGGGCACTCCTTTTTCGGCAATTCCGAGATAGAAGGAAGGAAAAAGAGGATGAAAATAAGGAAGTGCAATTTCCAGTTTTTTTGCCAGTTTCGCGTTTTTAACATACTCTGGAATCAGCTCAAATATCTGGTCTATCTGAGGTTCGATTGTAGTGGAGTGTCCAATCTCATTGATGCGCCGCAAAAGAAAAGGAGGAATATTGCTTACTTCTCTGTTAGCCCAGTAATCTGCGTTTTCTTCTAGAACAGAAAGAGTATCTACAAGAGGTTTCATTTTATCCGCAATAATTTTTCCTATCTCACTGAGCCTGTAGAGACCTTTATCATGAACTACAAGATGCTTTTCTTTGAGCATCTTTACCTGCGGCTGAAGTGAGGTTGCACTGGCATTGAGAGCTTTTTTAATTGTTTCTATATCCTTTGGCCCTTCAAGCAGGAGGAGAAGCACATTTTTCCTTTTTTCGGAGAGGAGAATGAGATCAAGTAAAGAGTTTTCCATATTATGCACCTAAACCAGACGCTTATAGTCTCATAGTAATCAGGACTTACGCACTTGAGGATCAAAATCAAGATCAATAGACATCACTAATAAATCGATGCTTTAGACAGTTAAAGGTTTGAAGCTGTTGATTATTCAGTTCAACCGCGTAAGCCCTAGTAATATAAGATACTGAACTTGTGTATAAAGGATACACGACAAATCCAGGATCTGCTAGTCTACCCAAATGTGCTCATACATGAATTATGCTTGTACATGAAGTATACTCGTGAATTTGTAGACTTGAAGATTTGTTATTGATATATTATTC
>CAZCKG010000192.1:3599-4951 GCA_964498825.1 uncultured Methanosarcinales archaeon | reverse complement strand
CAAATCAGGATTTAAGAAATAATAGAATATTTCAGGTAATAAGTGGTCTAAAGAAGCATAGAATTAAGAAAACTCCAACTTTTGCAGGCTTGAATCAAGCAAGGATTTAAATTAACTCCCGTGTTCTCCTGCTTCATGCCTTCTTCTTAATCTTCTCACTCCGCCGGTGCGCCGGGTCCTTCCTAACGCCATGGTTCTGGCAGACATTTCTCCTTTGCCAGGTACAAAGCCGTTTTTAGCTTTTGCGTTTGTTTTAATGAGTGAGTTTATCTCAATCAAGTTTGGAGATTTCAGGAGCTCTTTTTGAGATCCATCTTCCTTTGTTTCTCTTGGAATCACTTTGCCCAGAGCATTAACTTCTGCAAGAACGGGCTTTTCTCCGGCATCCCTTAAGAAAGATACTCCTGAAGGGGCCTTTATAGTGCCGTCTACCCTTGCATTTTCGCGCAGTAAAACAGAGTCAGCTTTTATTCCCCCGAAGACTCTGCTGTTTCGGCCAATGTCTACCTTTCCTTTTGAAGATAGGTTCCCGTAAACAGTGCTATTGTCCCCTATACTGATATTGCTTTCCGAATAAACGCTTCCCTTCAGGATCAGGTTTTTTCCTGTTTCTATTGTCTGTGCCCGGATCCTTCCTATTAGTAAACAATTACTTCCTATAAAGGCTTCTCCGGCAACTTCGATAGCTTCAGGGGAAATCTTCGTGTCAGCAGGTATGATTAGAATCTTTTCAGCAGGTTCTTTTCCTTCAAGACCCTCACTGTCCTCCGAATCTTCAAAAAGTTCTCCCAGAGCTTTTTCTATTTCTTCATCTTTTCCAAGGCGCATCATTTCTCTGATGTAAAGAAATAAGAATATAATGACAGGAACAGGATTTCTGACCAGTATCCATCCTTTGGCCTCGAATCCTCCTTTTATTTTAACTTCTTTTCCTACATCCAGGTCTCCTGCTACGGACAGTTTCCCATCTATGGTTACAAATTCTCCCAGATAGGCATTTCTGCCGACTTCAACCTTGCTTCCCAGTTTGGACCACATATCAATTCTGGCATCTGAACTGGCTACTATATCTCCGGAAACGGTCGCTCCTTCTCCTATGATTACCGTTTCCCCCAGTATCCCATATTCAATACTGGAGTGATTGCCGACAATAACATCTCCCTCGACTACAATCCTATTTGCTTCTATTCTGGTGTTGTCGGGAATAAGCAGGTTTTTTAGAATCTGTTCTGGCTCTGGAATAATTCTCACTCTCCGGAGAAACTGTTACCTGCCTTTCTGGTGTAAGGGTTTCAGGGGACAATTTTGGGAATGATTTTATTGTATTTCTTTATTTTATGAACGATAATTCA
>CAZCKG010000192.1:0-3499 GCA_964498825.1 uncultured Methanosarcinales archaeon | reverse complement strand
GGACAATTTTGGGAATGATTTTATTGTATTTCTTTATTTTATGAACGATAATTCATATGACGATAATTCAATCAAAAGTTACTATCTATAATATATTCTTATTCATTTTCTCCGTTCACTAGAAGGATATTTGAACAATATCAATAGCATTATATTATATCTGACTATATGTAAATTTGTTTAAGATTTAAAAATATCTCTGATCTTCATACTTGTTTTTTGAAGTCTCAAGCTTATTTACTCCTTTTTCGAAGCAATCCCTACCCTTACATCCACAGCCGCTCCACTGTCAAGAGCCAGGATTTCAGCAGGGGAAAGAAGCAGTTGCCCGGTTGCAAGCAATCTGTTAGCTTCATCTGTCACAAGTACTTCTTCTCCGGCTCGAAGTTCCGGATCAATTTCAACCACATGTTTTATGAAAGTTGTTTTGCCTTTTTCGACAAAAGGAACAGCTTCTTCCGAAATAACAACTCTGAGCTTTTTTTCAGGTAATAACCTGTGGACAACGGAAGCTCCCTCGATACTGAGAGTAAAAAAACCGTCCTTTGCCCTCGCTGTAGCTATGCGTCTTCCTGAGTGAAAGACCTGACGTACCCTTTTTGTCCTGGACAACTGGAATGTTGCTCCTTCAGGGAAAAGCTCTTTTCCAATACCTTTCCCAAACTGGTAATCTGCAATCATTCGGACTCTGGCAAGTCTTTCTCCATCACAATTCATAAGGGTAGGTAATATATGCAGACCTTAAATCCATTCCGGTTGTTACGATCTTTCTGAGCCAGGCAAGGATACTCCTATAATTATATTATTCGAAAGAAATAATAAAATATTTATATCTGGTGTATTTTAAGCAATATCTATCACGAGTACCAAGATTAGTAGTTATAATATCAAAATAAAATTTTACATTTATTTAATAGGACTATAATCCAGCAATCTCTGAAAATATTTCTTATTTATTTTGTATTAAATTCTATTGGCTGAACTCTCCACCTAATGAATCATATTTTAAAAAAAACAGGTTGAGGATTGTGTGATTCGAAAAAACGTGTCCCTTGATGAGGCTCACCTTCAGAAGCTCCAGCCCCTTCTGGATAAACACAGAGGGAATTTGAGTGCAGCAGTAAGGGAAGTAATTGAACTGGTTAGCCTTGGCCTTGAAAGCCATGGAACTCCTGAAGAAATGGCTAAAAATCTAAAAATAGAGAAACACTTTTCCCAGACAAAGGAACAGCTTATTACTAGTGGGGAGTGTATACTGATAAACCAGCAGGTGATGAAATGGCTTGTGAAGAGCTGTGCTGGCAAACTTATGGATGAAGACGTTGTTCATGGTCTGCTTAATCCTTACATTATCACCACAATCCCTGAACTGGTAGAATATCTCAACTCCATTAGTAAAAAGATGGGTTGGAGAATTGAAGTCTCTGGTCCTTATAGAGAAGGGCATGGAAATGGGCCCCTATTCATGGACTTTACTGGTGGAGACAGGGATTTTCGTGAATTTCTTGTAGAGACTGTCTGTATTTTTCTTTCACGCTGGATGAATCTGGATGTTGAAGCTTTACATCGGAAGTCCAATTCGATTACTGCATACTTAAAGAGTTTTGTCAGGCACGACTCGCGTGAAGTTCCTCCCGGATTAAAGAAATATTTTGGTTCTAAAGATCTCCTTTACAGGGAAATCGAACAAAAACCTGATTTCTGGATGACACTTGCGGAATTATATCAAAAATTCAATTACCAGAGAGTAAATCTAGATAAAGACCTCTTTGAGGCTCTTGTTGCAGGTAAAGTTCCGGACATTTCGAAATATTTTGAAATTAAAGCTGACCGTTCTCTTCGTGAACTTGAGCTCTCTGAATTACTTCCGCTTTTCAAATACCTTGTAATGGCTTCCAACCTTGTTAATGACGTGGAGATATGCACTGAAAAAGGAAAAGAAAAAATAAAAATTCGGCATGATTATTCCGATGAAAGAGTCATTACGAAGTTGACTCAGTTATTTTCCAATGTTTTTAATTCTGGATGGCATAAATTCAGTGTAAGCTCTGTGTCGGAACTCATAATATTTGATTTTTCTTTTCCTGAAATTCTGGATCCTGAAATTCTGAACAAAGATATTAAAATATTTTCACTTGATCAGGAAGTTTAATAGAATAACAGCTATAATATATATATGTTGCGTAAGTAGCACGTGATTTGCACATAATATTTACTTAATCAAAATCCATTTTACTATCCAATTATTTGTAAAAGCTCTCTTAAAAAGTGGAGATAAATGATTCGAAAAAACGTTTCTATGGAAGATGAATATATTCAAAAACTACAGCCTTTTCTGGACAAAAATAACGGAAACTTGAGTGCTGCAATAAGGGATGCAATAGAACTTGCAGATGCTGCTCTTAAGGGACATGAATCTATAGAAGATGCAGTAAATTATTTTTCGGAAGTTTCTACGAAATATCCTGCAGTCCGCAATAGTCTGATTGAGAGTGGAGAATGTATTCTTATAAGCCAGCTTTCTTTCAGGTGGCTGATTCAGAATACCGATGGAATTCTTGTTTCTGACGAGCTAGTAAGTGAACTTTTCAATCCCTATAGGATAAAAAGTATTTCAGATCTTCTTGAATACTTTAATCAACGTAGTCAGAATCTGGGTTGGGGAATTGAAGCCTCAATTAGCAACTGGGAAGAAGAAAATACTGATATAATAGTGCTTGAGCATGGGGACCCCAATTTACGGGCTTTTCTTGCTGAATTGCTCTCACTATTCCTTGGACGCTACCTGAACTTTGACGTTTCTTTTGTCCATCGCAAATCCAATTCCATCCGGATCTTTCTTAAAGAATACAAGTCTGATACTGATATCCCTCCAGGAGTTCGAAAAAACTTCGGGGTCCTTGATTCTACTTTCAAAGAAATTAGAAGCAGGCCGGATTTCTGGACTTCTCTTGTTGAAAGATACAGGTTGCACAGATATGAGAGAGTGAATATTAATAAGGATGTATTTGAGGTATTTCTCTCAGGTGAAATTCCGGAAATAACGAGTTTTTGTGAAGCATCTGCAGGTAAACCTATTAAGGAAATCCCTTTCAGTGAGTTGTTAATTATTTGTAAAAGATTAGTTTCAATTACTCAGCTTGCAAGTGATATTGAAATCACTGTCGAAGGAGGGAGAACTTATTTGAAAATCAGACATCAATTTTCCAACGAAAAAGTCATCCTTAAATTGGTTGGACTTTTTTCAAAACTGTTCCAGACAGCAGGATACCTCTTCAAGGTCAAGACCGTGTCAAATCTTATTATCTTTGAGTTTGCAGAAACCTGTTAAATACAGGTTTAAAATACATTTATTTTCTAATATTTTTGAAGTTCTTCAGCTTTTATTCTTCGAACATGATTTATATTTTTATTATGTTTGTTTTTTGTTCAAAGTTTCAATTTTCTTCGTTTATACTTATCCTTTGATCTATTGCTGTCTTTTTTCTTTTTTGTTTTT
>CAZCKG010000191.1:0-4961 GCA_964498825.1 uncultured Methanosarcinales archaeon | reverse complement strand
ATCTTCATCAATTTATCTTCATCAATTTATCTTCGTTTATACAGGAATGCTCCAAGAAGTCCAATTATGCAGGAAATTATTCCAAATCCGGGAGTACTCACTTTTTCTTTCTGAAGAGTGTCTGTTTTTTCTGCATCTCCAGGTTTTTCAATATCTGATGCTGTAATTCCATTCTTTTGTCCGGGATCCTGTGTGCTGGTTTCTGGCAAGATTCCAATCACATTTCCTTTTTCTGCTGTTCTGGCAGTTATCGCAAATGGAGAGAATCCAGGGGTTTCTGCCGTGAAATACAGATAGCTGTTGTCTTCTTTGACGAAGGCTGTTGGAAGTTCGTTCCATTTCTTGTCACTGTATCTGTTAAGGATTATTGAAGACTTGTCAATCTCTTTATCTTTTATCCAGTCTTTTTCGACTTTAAAACATATGATGCCGTTTTCGAGATTGTCTTCATCGCTTCCATAACCCCCGTTTCCAACCCAGATATTAAGGTAGTTGTAAACCTCGCCTTCTGGGGTCTCCGGAGTAAGCGTGGATTTACTTTTAAGCATCTCGATAATGGTTGTTGTCTTACCAACGGTTTTTTTCGGGTCAAAGCATAAATAAACAATATCAGTGGCTTCATTTGTAAAATCGAACTTTGCAGGATTCCCACTTGTGATGAAGGCCTGAGAAAGTTCCTTTACTTTGACATTCTTTGCAGGCTCGGGAGAACCGGCACCTCCACCACTTCCACCGCTGCTTCCACTACCGCTTCCACTGCTTCCTCCACTGTTGCTATCGCTGCTCGAACCTGTCTGGCTCAGTGCTGTTATTGTAGCCGTTTTTGAGTCAGTTCCGTCTGCATTGCTCGTTATAAGGGTAACGTCATAGGTTCCTGCTGAAGAATAAGTATGTACAGGATTTTGCTCAGTTGAAGTACATTCGTCTCCAAAGTTCCAGAGCCATGAAGCTGGAGATCCTGTGCTGGTGTCCTTAAATTGAACGATCAAGGGTATATTTCCATATGTCGTATTTGAACTGAAGTTCGATGACGGCGTGTGCGGCAGAGCTGTGATATAATTTACTTTTTGAATATAATCTGATCCGAATTCATTTTCTACGGTCAGTTTAACAGTATAATTTCCAATGAATGAATATTCTTTCACCGGGTTCTGAAGCGTTGATGTATTTCCATCGCCGAAATCCCACAGCCAGGATTCTGGAAGTCCGGTTGATGTGTCATTGAACGCCACACTTAGCGGGCGTGGACCGGTTGTGGAATTGCTGGTGAAACTGGCAGTTGGGGCTGTCGGTGAGATTACAGTAATTGTCTGGAGCATGGAATCACTGGAAACGTCATTTGATACAGTTAGATTAGCCGTATAGACTCCAGGAGTTGTATACGTATGAATAACGTCTGCACTATTGCTTACAGGCGAACCATCCCCGAAATCAAGCAATTCTGTGGTCTGGTTGACGCTGCAATCCTTAAAAATCACACTTTTTCCAGCAAATATGCTGTTTCTGGAAACTTCATAATTTGCAGTTACACTGGAAAATCTTGGAGGTGGTACCCAGGAAGAATTACCCAGATCTCCCATATTATAAAACACTCCACCGTTACGACTTGTATAATCCAGAATTGAATCCAGTCTATCCGTTGAAGTCTGATATGAGATAGTGACATTCGGAGTGATCATATGCCCATATAACACAAGTACGGTCCCTGTTTTTATTGCGTAATCGATCCCGTCTTCTATAGACTGCAAGCTGGCACCTGACCGGTCATCTATTTCAACACCGTATAGAAGTTGAGAATCGTCCCACTTGTAATAAGCCAGTGTTGTCTCGTTTACGTTCCCGTTTACAAGCGTGGGAGTTCTCGTTCGAAGTGTCCGGAAATATGGAGATAATGCTGCATCGGTATCTGCATTTCTACTCGAATAAGGGTATGCGAGAGTACAAACCGGATAACCATAGCGGGTGATTTCTGCGATGTTCGGGAATATTTCCTGGCTTAGCCATGCTGTAGGAGGGTTATCATTTACAAACTGAACTGAGTTTACGTGGTTGTATCCGTGGCAGGCTACTTCCCATCCAGCCGAATGCAGTGCATTCAATTCATTAATTACGGCCTGTGATCTGGTACTTAATTTATTTACGTTAATAGTACACGTAGCATTATATTTCTGGAAAATTGAAAGATAAGGATAACAGGTTTCAATATGTGCCGAATCGTCCCAGGAGAGAGCAATGCCTCCAGTTTTGTCTAATTTCTTTATGCTTCTGAGATCATTGCCATATAAATTTAAGATTTCAGATGGATTTAATGTTCTGTTATATAAATAAAAAGCATAGATTGACCCGTTTAGCCCATATGCAGCATCAGGGGAGGATCCTATTGTCCAGTCACCCTGATCAGTAATATAATCTGGACCTGGAGCAGCAGCTGTATAGTTTACACCTTTCCCATTCGCAATTCCGTTGAGATATAATTGAGCGTGAGAGCCATCGTATGTCACTATAGCTTCGTAATCTTTATCAGGCTGAATACGGCTCTCACCTGAACCGGAAATAGTATAATCATTTGCATTAAATTCATATATCAGCGTTGAATTCCTATGGTCAATGCCGATCTTGAATATATTATTGCCTTTGGAAACCAGGCATGTATAACGAGCCGGGTTGCTGGAATTATAACGAAAAAATACCCCACATGTTATATTCGGATCATTAAATGCCAGCTTTTCATTGTCAGGTATTGTTATTCTACTTTTTCCGTTAAAATGCCTTGCTACTTGTTCGGTTGGTAAAATAAAAGTTGTACTGCCGTTATTTATACCGTTATTTCCGTATTCGGAACTGTCAACTATAGTATTCCCTGTGTCTTCACACCAGTTATAATACACAATTTGATTTGCGTCCGCATATGCATTGCCAGCCAGACCAGCTATGAATATGAAAAATAGTCCACATATTGCGTGTATTTTAAAAAACTGAATTTTCATTGTAATTAAACCCCTTAAATGAAGTAAATGTTGAAGTATTCTATCCGGAAAGCAATTTTATTGCCTTATTTTTTCCCTTATGGTTCAAACTCCTTCATTTTGACAAAATGAGACAATATTATTCTCATTTTTATATGCTTCAACTTCACTACTGTATTAGTATTTACATTATGTAACCCTCATCTCAGGATCTAAAGTGTTCAAAATTCTTTATTATCATATTGATCTGATAATCACAAAGCCAGGGTTTGAACGAATAATCCAATTAGCAAACTATGTTAAAATTATTATACATATCAAACATTATAACTTTTTTTGTCCAGCCGGTGAGAATTATATAATCGGTATTATTAATATCGACGCGGAAAAGGCACAGAAAGACATAGAGAAACATAGAACAGAGAGATTTCCAATAATATAGAAAAACAAGAAATAATAAAATGCAGAAAAAAGAGAAAAAAGACTGTAATCGTCTATGAAAATAAAAAGTCTGTTTGCACGAAATATATCTAAATAAGCCTAATAAGACGTAATGCCAAAATCTAGTGCTGAACTTAAAATCAAATATCACTAGATTTTGAGAATGGTCACAATTCTTTGAATGTTGCCGAGTAATTGATGCCGGAAGACCTTGAATATTGAGTTTGATTGAAAACTGAATTCATCCTGGAAATTCAATATTCTATCAGAAAATGCAAAAATCACTAGATTTTGGAACTGAGTCCCTGATAAATAGAAAAAATAAATAAGAAAGACTATCTTGACAATAACTCTTTCTTAAGTTTCATTTTAGCAGATTCTCCTCAAGTAATCCCAAGATTATAGACAGAAAAAATATTGAGGACTTTTCTTCTTCATCCCATTTGAATCGGCATCAGAAAACTCCTTTTGGCCCTGCTGATAGCGCTTCAAGCCAGGGGAAATCTTTTCTCATAGACGCATTTTTAATCACCTGTTCTACATACCCCTTATCAACATTAACATCGGATGTGGAGTTTGCGTATAAGTAATTTCCACCGGCGTTGTTTGAGAGGCAGTTGTTTTCCAGGGAGAAGGAATGAGTGCCATTGAGTTTATTAAATACTGCATATCCTTTTCCGGCTGTACGGCTTGGCTGCGTATTAATAATTATATTGTTTTTTACAAGGGTTGTGTATCCGGATTCCGGAGCTGCAAAGGCTTTAACTCTTTTGTGGGCTATGGCTGCACCGTAGCACCCGTCGAAATAATTATTCTCTATGAGGGTGTTCTGGAAACCGTTGAGCACAATGCCGCCTCCCCAGTCAGCACCCTGGTTGATGCCGGTTTCATAAAACCTGTTATTATGGATGTATATGTCTTTTGCATCATCTTTGGAGTATTTGGATCCGTAGCCTGTAATCCAGATGCCTGCGGCGTTGGTTTCATACAGCAGATTATTGTATATCTCTATATCATCCATCACGGTTGATGAGCCTTCTTTCTGAATCTGGATGCCTGCCCCTCCTTCCCCTTCGGAATTAATGGTATTGTTGTAGAAATTTACGTGGTTTGAGTTATAAGCTCTCAGACCACTGTTTGTCCTGCAGGTTATTTTGTTGTTCCAGGCTTCTATGTTTGAGGAATAGACGGTATAGAGGACATCGTGACCCAGTTTGTATACTGTGTTATTATAAAACTCGATGTTTGAACACCTACTAACTTTCAGGCCATCTCCATGGCTATCGTGCATGTACATATCATGCACCTTTATGTTTTCGGACTCAAGGAAATGAATCAAATTGTAATACCCTTGTCCATTAATTTTATCCTCATTCTTGTCGTGGTTTCCGTAGATCTCAAATCCCCTTATAGTAATATCAGTATTTCCGGAGCTGTCCATCTGTGTAATAAGAGGTTTTTCTGCTGGCCAATTTGCATTATCTTCAAGTTCTATTACAGCTGTTGAATCGCCTTCCAGAATCGTATTGCTTCCAATAAGAATACTGTCTGAGA
>CAZCKG010000190.1:3115-4963 GCA_964498825.1 uncultured Methanosarcinales archaeon | reverse complement strand
CTAGTTGGGCAATCCTCGAACATTTTGGTTTGTCTACTCTTTAATAATGTAGTAGTCTATGTTCACGATAAACTGGCGAAATCTAACTTTTTCTTACAAACTGCTCTTGGAGTAAAATAGAATATGGTGGAGTAGAAAAATGCTATTAAAAATTAAATTTCTTGTTAATTTTTCTCTTCAAAACAGAGTTCAATGATTTTTTCTACAAGCTCCTGAACACTCTCCCTTCCTTGAATTTTAATTGAAAAATCAGCATATTTCAGGTACAAAATTCTCCTTTCTTCAAATAGTTCCTTTAAGCTTCGGTCTCCTAGACCTACTATGCCTCTTTTTCTTGCATTAGGAATCCTTTTTACGATACTTCTGAAAGGGGCATCCAGAAAAATAATTTTTGAAACATCTTTTAGGTGTTTCATGGACTTTTCGGAATAAACAACACTTCCACCAGGAGAAATAATACATCCTTCAACCATTTCGAGCCTGAGAATAGCTTCTTCTTCAAATCTAATGAGAGAGGTATCTCCCTCTTTATCAATAAGGACCTGAAGAGGGACTCCGGCTGACTCCGTGATCAAGCGATCAACGTCTATAAAAGTATAGCTCAGGCGCTTTGAAAGCGCCTTTCCAATGGTGCTCTTCCCCGCTCCTGCCATACCAATTAATGTTATGTTCATTGCCGCATCCTTCCAGGATATAATATCAAGGGATCTGCTGTCTAAAACTCTAATGAATAAAGCCTTTAGACCGAAAATTACCTTGGCAAAATATATTCTCAAGCTATATAAAACGTACAATGCCGGAATTTTTATGAAAAGGGTAAAAAATATTAAGGCTTCTCTTAATATTTTAAGAAAGATTTTTCCGGATTTTCCAGCCATTTATAAGTAGTTCATTTCTTAATATACAGAATTCCTTTAGGGGGGAAGATTCACAATTAGTATTGACTATCTTTCCTTCTTTCTACCCTTATTTAACTGCTGGAAAGTATGTCATTTTTTAAAAAGAGTCAAATTAATTCCTATATTTTATCACTTTTGCAGGATTCCCTACAGCAATTGCGTATTCTGGAATATCTCTCGTAACAACAGAGCCTGCTCCGATTACTGCACCATCACCAATACAAACTCCTTTTAAAACAGTTGCATTCGCTCCAATCCATACATCGTTTCCAACTTTGATGGGCTTTCTAATACGGGGCTGTTCTCTGATAAGTTCTCCTCTTTTAATTCCGTGATCTCTTCCCCATATTACGGTTTTAGGACCAATTTGAACATCATTTCCAATTACGATTTCTCCTAGAATATGGCAACCTGCGTTCATATAAAAATTATTTCCAATTGTTATTTCTGGATCTCCTGTTAACCTGCAATAAGGTTCTATTTGAGCGCTTCCGGTGAAGTTGACTCCCGAAAATGTACAATTATTATTTATCACTACGCCTCTTCTTCTCAATAAAAGCCTTTTTACGAATAATCTCATTTTATTCTGTAGGTTTTTAGGCATATTTGTTGGCACCTAACCTGACTTACAAAAACATCATTTATCTAGGGAAAACCAAACTTTCCCTTTATATTTACTAAAAAACCATTCAGTTCCCTAAATCAAAAGTTATCAGGATCATCAGTATGATCTGAAATACGATTAGCTCTCCAGAGCCCAGGAAATAAAGAGATTTGTGGTTTACGGGGCAGATTCATTCTCATAACCCTTAATAATTTCGAGATGATTCCCCCAGCCATATCTGCACAATCCTTTAAAAATGGCTGTATGTCTTTTATATCATAGACTGCAACATAAGTTTTTTCAGAGTCTTTAATATTTCTTATAAATGTCCGTAAGTAATTTTTA
>CAZCKG010000190.1:0-3015 GCA_964498825.1 uncultured Methanosarcinales archaeon | reverse complement strand
TAAGTTTTTTCAGAGTCTTTAATATTTCTTATAAATGTCCGTAAGTAATTTTTACGCCTTGTGAGGTTTATTATTTCATGTTTTAGATACACGAAATGAATATCTTTATTCTTAATTTGTGTCTGGCAGTCTACTTTTTCTCCAAGTGCATCAAGGTACTGAGAGTAATGGAGATCTACCCCTGAAAGGTTTCCCATCCTATGCCACATCATCGAACGTAGATTTATCTCCATAAGCTTGTATTTTTTATCCCTTGAATCGTACTTGAATTCGGGCTCTGCAATCCCTT
Source organism: uncultured Methanosarcinales archaeon (assembly GCA_964498825.1). Classification (GTDB taxonomy): domain Archaea; phylum Halobacteriota; class Methanosarcinia; order Methanosarcinales; family Methanosarcinaceae; genus Methanosarcina. Next base: position 2,726 of record CAZCKG010000190.1, on the reverse strand, counting down.
TTATATCCATACCCTCAAGGAGAGCTCTTCCCTGTATCCTCACTTCCTCTGGAGCCTCATTTGAGGCACTTGAAAATACTCCAAAATTATTAGGATACTGAGCCAGTTTTCTTCCTGTCCACTCGTTGAGGATTTTTCCGTTTATGTCCCGGTAGGCAACATAAGCATATATGCAATCGTCATTTCCAGGAATCATTTCAGAGGCTAAAAACTTAATTCCGGAAGCCAGATGAGTCTCTATGTATTCCCTTACTTCATCCAGATCCTCGGAGCTGTTAATCTTTTTATTTCTGAAGACTTTTCCTTTCAGATCTTCTCTTTTATTGGGCTTTAACAGGATGGGAAACGGGAGGAGTTTGATTTTTTCTATGTCTTCTTTAACTTGAATAGAAAATGTTTTAGGATAGGGAATACCCAGTTTTTCACAATAAGAGTACTGAACAGATTTGTCCAGGCATTTCTGCAAATTTTTCGGGTTAAAGGATAAAAAGCAGAAAGAACAAATGTCATTGTAGAGGACATGCAGGTGTTCAAGATGTAGATCACTGGTCGGAAACACAATTATTTTTTCGTATTCATTATGTAACTTTTTAATCTCCAGATGCAGGCTTTCTGGGGTTTTTTCAATAAGCACAAATTTATTTATCTTGTTACTGTATGAAGCCAGTTCTCTTGAATACGCAAAAAGAATTATATCTCTTACCTTTTTTTCGTACAACTCCTGAATTATTGAAAAACCATTTACGTATCCCCCTAAAACAAGGACACAGTGACTCTTTTTCATACAAACTCATCCCAAAACTTGATTAGATATCTTTATTATTATCATTATGGCTCTCAAAAATGAGACTCCGGCTTTGAATCCTATATTAATCAGCTACGAGGAGCTGAAAATTCATGCTCAAACATTTCAGGTCATTTAGTTCAAATTACTTGGGGTAATTAATTTAAAAATAATTATGTTGTTAACGGAGTGAAAACCACATACATTTTAAAAAATATTATCTATTGTTCTATTTTATATTATAGTAGTTATTATGTTATAATATATAAAAATGATTTGTTGATGGAAATCACCCTAAACATATTCTGACATTAATAATGAATCTCAGTGTTTTTTCCATGATAAAAGGCTCAACTGTGAGTTATTGATATAGAATTCAAAAAGCGGATTTTATTTTAGGGAGTAAGTACTCAGTTATTCTTTTATTTCTTTCCGTTGTATTATTAAAATTACCATACTAAAATTTAAATATACTTACTGGATATAAATAAAAGAATAGATTAATTTTACGTTTAAAATTTATTTATCCATTTTCTCCCGAAATAAGGCTTATTTACCGGCTTTAAAGCTTTATAAATTGTTTTAAAGGTTTTATTACTCCGAAGGGGTGAAAGATCATGGATATTCACCCCTTTTTGGCACAATCAACATTATATTGGGAATTTCTAGGAAAATCGAGATTAAAATCTCAAAAGAGCAAATTTAACGTTTTCATTGAACTTCTAATTCTGTGTTTAGACAGAATCAGATTGGATTTCTTCGTTCAAAAAGAAGATTTGTAGAGTAAAAACATTAGAGTAAAAACACTATATTTGTTCCTCATGAAGTGCAGCTCGTTTTTAATACAATTTGAACTTACCGTGAGAATAAGAAAAAATGTAGTGTACAGGGAAAACAGCTCCTTCCTTTTATAGATATTTTTTTATAAAAGAAAGTTCGTGGTCGTTGAAGCCTCCCAGCAGAAACATTGCAAATAAATAAACAAGTACTCCCATTCCTGTCATCTCAAAAAGTTTAATGATGCTTGAGATCTCAAAATGGGAAATAAACAAGTACATTACAGTTGAGGATAGAACGCTTTTTGCAATATCATAAAAATGGAATTCATATTTAAAATATTTTAAAGAGATATATATACAGACAATTGTCATAAAAAAGTATGAGAATAGGGTAGAAAAAGCAGCTCCAATAATACCTATAGAGGGTATGAGGAGAATGTTAATCAAAACATTTGAAATCGCTGCGGCAAAGTTAATATAAGTTTGCGTTTTCGTTTTTTTGACAATTAATAATGTATTGGCAAAAATTTGATAAATTCCTGCCAGAAGGCCGGAAAAAGCAATTATAGGGATCACAAACCAGCCGGAAAGGAAATCTTCAGTCGTAAAGATTCCAAGCAAAGGTTTTGCAAGTGCTGAAAGCCCAAAAACTGCAGGAATGGAAATAAAAAGGAAATATCGCAAAGAATAAGACATATAAGTTACTACTTTATCGGTTTTATTCTCATCAAACAGTTTTGATAACTCCGGGAAAAGGATAAGCTGAAGAGGACTTACAAAAAGCTGTATGAGGTTACCGATGGAACATGCTGCTGAGTATATTCCCACACTCCCCAGTCCGAGAAAATAAGTCACCAGATATCTGTCACTTGATTCGGTAACCCACCTTATAAGAGAATTTGGGGTTAGCGGGAGAGAAAACTGCAGATACTCCCTTATATAAATAAATCGAGGGATAACAAATCCTATCTGTGACACAATTGTCAGAAGAGCGATTAAAATAATGATGCTCTGTACCAATAATGTGGCCGCTATTACGCCAAGAAGCCCGTATCCCATTTTGAGAAGTGCAAGAATAAAAAGTAGTTTTCCGAATGCTTCAAAAAGGGTCAGGTAAGAGAATTTATTGATCTGCCTGGACACTCTGAAATAATAAAGAGATA
>CAZCKG010000189.1:0-4970 GCA_964498825.1 uncultured Methanosarcinales archaeon | reverse complement strand
AGGTTTATAATCTCAGAATCCCAGTTCCGGTTTTGCATTTGCAAACGGTAAAAGTCATAGCAGGTAACCATTTTTCGAATAGGCTCTAAGTCCGGTGTAGAGGTCGTCGAGACAACCTGACATAAACCTGTATCCGTCCAGCCAGTTCTTCCACTTAATAACTTTTTCGTTTTTTGAATCAATTTTTTTCAGGATCTCCAACCCAAATTCTATGATTTTCCGAATATCTACCATTCTGATTCCTTTTTCTGAAATCGATCTTTTAACTGGCTATTTTGTCCAGAAAGGTTATTAAAATGCACAAAGAAAACGTCCGATACACAACTCTAACGCTAAAGTATATAAATCTATATTGCAACCATCTTGATGGTGATTACTATGGTAAAATTAAGTGAAGAGATGAAAACTGCTTTTTCAAAAGTAAAGATCTTCCCTGTAGCCACAGCTTCAAAAGATGGTATTCCTAATGTAGTGCCAATGGGATTCTGTCAACTTGTGGACGACGAAACTATCTGGATTGCAGACAATTTCATGGTCAAATCCCTGGCGAACCTTAAAGAAAACCCCCACGTTGCAATTTATGTATGGGGTCCAGATACAGGTGGCTGCTTCCAGATAAAGGGTAAAGCGGATGTTATTAGCACCGGAGAAAAATTTGAAAAAATGAAATCAATTGTACACGCAGCAAAACCCGGGCTTCCTGCAAAGACTCTCATTGAAGTCAAGATTGGTGAGGTCTTCCAGTGTGCTCCCGGTCCAGGTGCGGGACAGAAATTGCTCTGATAACCTAATATCATTACGGAATAATCTGTCAAGAAAGGCGCCCAGAAAGCATTCAATATGAAGAATGATCCCAGGGACGTGAGTTAGAAATGGCTGAAGCTAAGGGTAACCCCCCCGTTTTTTGTGAAAAATACTGCATAGTTTGCAAGGGTGCAAGAGAAGGGAATAAAATTTGCAAGAGTATTCAAAACCTTGAACTGAAAATTTTCGGGAAAAACGGCTGTATTTGGGGAGCGGCAAGGACAAGATATTACGGAGTCACTCCTGATCATAAACTCCCTAAAAAGACTCCTAAAAACCCAAATAAGAAGTAAAAAAATTGTTGGCATTAATATATTATGCAGCGTTTATATATTAATGCTAATCAACATCTTAAATCTAAATATATACTTTGAATAAAAAGTAAGAACCAAATATTCTGCAAAATATACAACAATGTAATGGAGACATAAATAAAAATATATTTGAGGAGGAGCAGTTTGTTCAGATTCCGTCATTATCAACACTTCTCCTCTTTTGCAGCCCATTAACCGCGATTCTTTTTATGATTTATATGTTGATGTCTAAGTTGCTGCTATCTATTTTTTAACCAGAGAAAAGTATTATATGTTGTTCAGGATAAATCACCATTATCTGTAAATTTATCAATCCCTGGGCGTCTGTCATATTGTAGAAAAGATACGAGAATTGACAATCTTAAGAGAATGGATATTTGAAATATGCCTGTATTAAGTATCATTGCCTGTGGAATGCTCGAAGACGAGCTTGTACATGTATTGTCAAAAGACCGCGAACTTAAACAACTAATAGTTGTGGAAAATAGGGATAATTCGGGTTTCTTTCGCAAGCTTATGTTGAATAATTGTGTTCCCAGAACAGCTTTTCTGGATAGGGTTCCAATGCTTCTTAATGATGGAGACAGATTCAATTCAAGAACATATATTAAATTTATTTCCTCATTTTCTCTTTTCAAAAAAATTCATGAAAAAAGAGAAAGAATAGAAAAGAGAAAGGTAACGGTTATTATAAATCTGTTAAGCCTTGGCTTACACTCGAATCTAGAGCAATTGAAGGCAAAAGTGTATGATAATATTCGAGAAATGTCTCCCTTTTCTGACAGAATCCTGATTTTTTACGGTACCTGCGGGCACACATTCGGAAAACTTGAAGAAGACTTTGCAGGGCTTGGATGTCCGCTTTCTTTTCTGAAGGATAAAGACGGAGAGATGATAGAAGACTGCATTAGTTTAGCTCTTGGAGGAAATGAGGCATATGCAAGATGCATGCTCGAATTCAGAGGTATGGGGACGATTTATCTGACGCCTATGTGGGCTTCGAGTTGGAAGCGGCTGGAAAATAAAGCTGAGGGTCGGGATTTCAATAACAAGTATTTGAAAAACTCTCTTTATTGCAGGGCTGCAAAAATAGATACCGGATATTCAAATAATTCCGAGTTTGATGAGAATGTTAAGGAATTTGCCTGCAAATTTGATATGGAAGTTACTGACATTAAGGGTAGTATGGAAGTTGCAGAACATTCTTACTTTGCTGCCAGAAATGTTGTAACTGAAAAATGACTCTTAAGTTTGTTCAAATTTTTAATAATGATAAATTAAATTCATCCAAAGTTTTTTTTCATTCAATTAGCCAGTTAGTCCGGAAAAAAGGGGAGCCTGCATGTGAATTTATTTAGAAAGTCTGCGTAATCTTATATACTATCTCTTCTTTTTATATATTATTACTTTCAAGCTCCTCTTAGTTTTTAAGCCACCTAGGGGTGTCTACAATAGATATTAGTAAAAAAGTTCTTGTAATAACCCTACTAATTTTTGCCGTTCTTACTGCTGCATTCACATTTTCCCACAATATGCAGCTTTCCAATTTTTTGGAGCTTGAACAGGCAGACACATTGGCGAATGTAGAAAGAGTGCAAAATGCAGTTTCTACTGAACAGGGGTACCTTGATTATATCGTACAGGATTGGGCATGCTGGAATGATACTTACATTTTTATTAAAGATAGGAACCAGAGATTTATAGATGTAAACATCCAGAACCAGACTCTTGCTACACTGAGAGTTAATGTGATGATTTTTGTTAACAATTCCGGATCTGTTGTTTACGCAAAATCTATTGATGTCCATACTGCCGAAGAAAAACCGCTTCCTGAGGATCTTCGCGAACTGATCAATAATGGCATACTTATTACAAAATCTGATAATGATACGATAAGAGGTTTTGTTTTACTCGATGAAGGTCCTATGTTTATTTCGTGCCATCCTATTCTTACGACAAATTATACGGGTCCCTCGAAAGGCACCTTGATTTTTGGGAGATACTTTGACCGTCCCCTTCTTGATTCTTTCAAAGAATCTACCCGGTCATCTCTTTTGATGTACAGGGTCGATGAGCCTATGCCTAATGATTTCCAGACAAAAGTTAATAATTTTTCCGGGCTTCCGGGAAAGGCAATAGTAGAACCTCTTAATGAAGAGCGAGTGGCCGGTTATTTTGAATTAAAGGACATTTCAGATAAACCTGCCATTATAATGAGGGCCGATTTTCCAAGAGACCTCTATAAACATGGCGAGAAAACCCTTAATTACATGTATTTTTTCCTTTTGTTAACCGGACTTATGACAGGTGTCGGGGTTAAATATGCACTTGACAGATTATTCATCTCAAGATTAATTGGAATTGATGATTTTGTTACAAAAGTAAGGTCGGAAAAAGATCTTTCCAAAAGGCTATCTCTCAAAGATAATGATGAGCTTTATCGTCTGTCAAGGGAAATAAACGGAATGCTGAATGAAATCCACCTGGTAGAACAGGAATTAAAGGCGCAGGAAAGAGAAAAGAAAGTTCTTTTGGATTCCCTGAACGAGCAGGTTGTTTTCATAAATCCTGACCTTAATATCATCTGGGCAAACAAGGCCGCCCTGGAATATATGGAAATGGGTCTTCAAGAAGCGGTTGGTGTATCTATAAAACTTGTTTCAGGCATAAGCGGTTCCTTATCTGAGTACTTGCAGCTAGAACAAATCTTTATAACGGGTAACAAAAAATCAGGAGAGTTCACATCAAAGGACAGTAGAGTCTGGTATGTACAGGCAATTCCTGTGACCGAAGAGGATGGAACGATTATAGGAGTTATGGTAACCTGTAGAGAGGTTACTGAAAGGAAAGCAGCAGAAAAGCTTCTTCAGGAAAAACAAATAGCTGAAGTTGCGAACCGCACCAAGAGTGAGTTCCTTGCGAACATGAGCCATGAACTGAGAACTCCACTTAATTCGATAATAGGATTCTCTGATTTGCTGTATGAACACGCATACGGAGAACTTACTGGAAGGCAGCTTAGAGCAGTAGGAAACATTTCTCGAAGCGGGAAGCATCTTCTTGGTCTTATCAATGATATTCTGGATCTTTCTAAAATAGAAGCCGGAAGACTTGAGCTTGATTACAAGGAGTTTGAACTTGCTAGCAAGCTTAATATGATACGAAACCTTCTGTCTCCTATCGCAGATCGAAAGAATATTCAAATTGAAATCTCTATTGATAGAGAGATAAAAAGGATCCGTGCGGATGAATCCAGATTTTCTCAAATAATGTACAATCTTGTAGATAATGCTATCAAGTTCTCCTATGAAAACAGTCTTGTAAAGATAGGTGCGAGAAAAAAAGGAGAAATGGTAGAAATAACAGTCAGTGATACCGGAATTGGTATTACAGCAGAGGACCAGAATAAACTATTCAAGCCTTTTAGTCAGGTTGATTCATTTTCTTCCAAGAAATTCCAGGGCACAGGGCTCGGTCTCTCTTTAGTTAAGCAGATTGTGCACCTGCATGGTGGATACATCTGGTTCAGGAGCAAACAGGGAGAAGGAAGCACCTTTGCTTTCACAATCCCTATTAATGCCAGCAAGAAAATAGATGAGGGTATGAGGTTAGGTTAGAAAGTATAATTTACTAAAGCCAATTCCAAAACTGAACTATTTATTCTTAATCAAACAGGTTCTTCTGTACGAGGTCAAAAAATGGGCTCCTCAGCTTCCTGACTAAAATCAATATACAAGCTGGTAGTTTCTATCTCATTTTTCTTCAAACTCAATAGTTCTTCAAGTAAATAAATCTCACATCTTTTCTTTACATTCCTGCTTTTTTCAAGTTTACTGCAGTCAAAGGAGAAAC
>CAZCKG010000188.1:0-5000 GCA_964498825.1 uncultured Methanosarcinales archaeon | reverse complement strand
CAGAGTCTGGTCTTGTAGGAGTTCGTGCGTTCGAATCGCACCTCTCGCACTAATTATTTCATCCGTTTGTCATTGCTTGATTATCTTTTTCTGTCACTGTAAATCTAATAGTGAACTCCGTCCCATTGTTCCTTCTCAGTTCGAATTCTCCATCTAACTGGTCGACGAGAATTCCAACTAACTGCAATCCGAGTGACTCGGTATTTTCTAATTCCAGATTATCAGGAATTCCTTTCCCGTTATCCGAAATTGTCAGGTTGAAAATGGACTTCTGTATCTTATCATTCATTTCTTCATCCCTGCAAAGCCGGATTCCAATTTCCCCTTGCTGATCTTCGGTAAATGCATGCTTGAGGGAATTGGAAATGAGTTCATTAACAATTATTCCTAATGGGACGGCGGTATCCATATCAAGGAATGAATTATCTTCCAGGTCCATGCTCAGGCGGACATTTTTGCTAAAAAGGTTGTAAGTACTGAAAAGGTTTTCAGTTAGCTTTTGAAGGTATAACGAGAAATCCAGTGTGTCGGTTCCTTCACCTTTATAGAGTTCCTCATGGAGAAGTGACATTGAGATTACCCGGCTCTGGCCTTCCCTGAAAGCTTCTTTAACCTTTTCTTCCTCGAATTTCTCAGCCTGAAGGTCCAAAAGGGAAGAAATTACTTGCAGATTGTTTTTGATTCTATGGTGAATCTCTTTTGTTCGGATTTTATTTATTCTTTCCAGAGTTTCTTGAGCTTTTTTACGCTCAGTGATGTCCTGGAGTACTCCTCTCATCCTGACAGGGTCGCCTTTCTCATCAAAAACGACTTGCCCCTGCGAATAAATTATTCGCTTTTCTCCGTCAGATACGTTAATCCTGTACTCAATACTAAATAGCTCTCCTTTCAAAGCTCTTTGAATAGAATCATTTACAATGTTTCTGTCTTCAAGTTCTACATAACTCAAAAACTCATTGTGAGTTGGAACTACTTCTATAGGATCAAGTCCTAAAATGCGATAAATTTCATCTGACCAGTATAATTCGTCAGTCTGCAGGTTCCATTCCCAATTCCCAAAATGGGCTATTTTTTGAGCTTCACTGAGCCTCATCTCATTTTCCAGTAATGAGTTATAGGCTTCTTCAAGCTCAGCTGTACGCTCTTTTACTTTTCCTTCTAAAGCATCACTTGCTTTTTTCAAAGCCAGCTCGGCCTGTTTACGCTCGATGGCCACTGATACTTGGTTGGCGACGGTGCTCATGAGGGCAAGCTCGTCCTCCGCAAAGCTCTTCTTGCTCCTCGTGCCAAAGGAGAGTGTGCCTATTGTCTTTTCTCCAGTATGGAGAGGCTGGCAGGCATAAGCCTGAACTTCCATCGACCTCACAAGGTCGGCTCGCTTGTCCCCATTGTGCTGCACGTCTTCGGAGACAATACGGCATCCTTCAAGGGCTACACAGCCACAGATAGCCGACCCTTTGTCCAGCCATTCGATCTCTTTAGCTGTTTCGGCACTTATCCCGCTGTAGGCGTTAAGATGGAGGTTGTCCCGGGTCTCGTCGAAAACATAGTTAAAGAAAACATCACAGTTAAGGCGGCGCATGACCTTTTCGGCAATGGTCTGGACTATGGCTTCGGGGTCTTTGCTCGAAAGCAGGAGGGTACTAGTCTCGCTCAGGAATTCAAAGCGTTTTTCACTCTCACGCAGTGCCTCCTCGGAGAGCTTTTGTTCCGTGATATCCTGCACTGTGCCAAACCATCTGACTGTTTTTCCCGACAAATCTTTCAAGGGCCTGTCGGCTTCCGCATGTATGTACCTAATGGAGTCATCTGGCATCATGAGGCGGTAATTCCAGTTATAGCCTGTGTCCTTTTCCGTCCCTTCCCGAAGCGCCTTTTCAATACCTTCGATATCCTCCGGATGCACCCTGGCTCGGAACATTTCATAGGTTTCCGTGCCATGAGCCACATTGTAGCCGAAGATACGGAAATGACCATCCGACCATTTGACCTGATTTGTGGTCAGGTCCCAGTCCCAATGACCGAGGCTGGCAAGTCGTTCCGCCCTTGCAAGATTGACGGCAGTATCTTTGATCACATCTTCATACCGCTTACGCTCTGTGATGTCAAGCAATGTTGTGATAATGTGCGGTTGACCTTGAATGTTGATAGCTTCGGTAGAGAAAATCGTTCTAATAAGTTTGCCAGCTTTTGTTCTAAAGTTCATCTCTAAATTTTGTATATGGCCATTTTCTTGGAGAATATTCAATAATTCGTCTCGGCTAACAGTATCTGCAGAGTACATGCCTAGCTCAGTTGACGTGTGACCGACTAGTTCTTGCCGGCTATAGCCAAACATTTTTAGATAACTCTCGTTCACATCTACAATCATGCCATCGGAGAGCTTGGTGATGCATAAAGCAGCCGGGCTAGAATAAAATGATTTAGAGAAACGTTCCTCACTTTCATGCAGCGTCTCCTCGGCCTGTTTGCGTTCAGTCAGATCAAGCGCAAAGAGAACGCCAACATTGCTAAGTTTGTCAAAGGTTCCATTGCCGAGGATAATCGGGATCGAATGGCCGTCTTTGTGGCGAAACATCTTCTCATAGAGCGTGCAGAAACCCTTATGTTCGACTTCGCTGACGGCCTGCAAGTCGCGCTCATGGTATTCTGGAGGCGTAATCTCTTTCCAGCGAATCTGTCCTGCTTCGAGTTCCGCCCGTGTGTACCCGATCATCTTGAGAAACGCATCGTTTGCATCAATGATGTCCCCGGATGTGTTCCATGTCGCCATTGGCATCATATTATTGCAGAACATTTGACCAAAACTGGATTCGCTCCGGCGCAGCGCATCCTCTGCTCGTTTGCGCTCGGTAATATCCTGAACTATTCCCTTCGCGTAAACAGGGATATTATTTTTATTAAAAATGATTTCAGCTTCTGTATGGACTACTCGTTCTTCTCCACTAGCCGTGATAATCCGATTATCAACGCTATATGACTCTCCCTTAAAAGCTTTATTAATGGCATTATTTATATAGTCTCGATCGTCTGGATGCACATAATGAAAATATGCATCGAAATTTGCCTCAAATTCTTGAGGATCAAGTCCAAAAATACGATAAACCTCATCAGACCAGAACAATTCACCAGTTATAATATTCCATTTCCAGTTCCCAATATGAGCCATTTTTTGAACTTCAGCAAGGTCTTCTTCACTTTCCCGAAATCTCCTTTCAAGGACTTTTTGGTAACTTATATCAAAGCCGGAGATGTTAACGCATTCTTGTTCTGGTAAGGGATGAAACACGACCAAGTATTCTTTGTTTCCAGCTTTAACTTCCATTTTCTCAGGACTGTTCCGGGAAATTACCCTTTGCACAAGATCTAAGATACTTGAAGGTAATTTTTCTCCTACTCTCACACCCCATTCGTACAATAATGCCTCACCTCCCTCATTTGAATAAATAACCGTACCATCATTTTCTATAGTGAGAACAAGATTTGGATTCGTTGCTGGGATTTGCTCCGTCTTCTCTTTCATACTTCCCCTTAGGATTCTTTTTGTGACCATGAGTTTCTTTACTATTTTTCAGTAATCACTTACAGCAGAATATTATAGTATAATTTATATAAATATGTGATTGTTCATTATGCCTAAGTACGCTTTAATTTGAATATTATCGTTAAGGTTGGAAAAAGAATTGATAGGAAATGCTCTTTAATTTACTTTAGATAGAGAATAAAAAATTTTCCATTTAAGTACAAAACATTAACTTTAAGCTTTAAATTTACATCTTATAAGAAAATTATAAATTGTGTCTCATCATCTGCCATATTATAAGCAAATAAAAAATAAAAAGAACTTTACTAGAATTATCAAATTTATGAAACCTATTAATATATTTATAGGCTTGTTACTTCGTTTCTGATTTGTAGGGTTTTGTTTATGAGCTCTTTGTTGATAGTTCGACAAAGACCAAAAATAAAAATTTATATACTGTATCCTTCAAAACAAAGCTTAAATGAGCTAGAATGGATCTATACGTTTTTCAGAGTCCAGTCTTGTAGGAGTTCGTGCGTTCGAATCGCACCTCTCGCATCAAACTTTTTTTAACCGATTGATTTTCTTTTGTACCAGTCTTCAGATCTCGTATGATGGCTCTGATGCCGATAAGCTGAAATCCCCAGTGACCATCCCGAAAATTAAAGCCAAAAGAGTAGTTCCCGTATTAGATTCAAATTGCATAGAGATATATCATTAAAGGCTTCTTTTTTCTGTATCCTCCGAAAGCAGCTTGATTTTTAAGCTGCTATTCTCTTAGATAAGAAGAGTTTTCAGTTTTTCCTTCAAAAAGTAGTATAGATTATAGGAAATAAGCCTAAAACTGGAGAAACAGCAATGTATAGGAATAAAGGTTGCTGTCCTTTTCTGCAGGTTTTGTAGACTCAGACTGTAAATATATGCAATTTTGAAAACTAAATCCTTAACAGCAGAAGATATCTTCCTAGTATAGTAATGCTTATTTTAGTCCAACGCCTATAATTGTAAATGGATATTCCAGAGAGAAAAGACCTTCGAGGAGCTAACCTTCGAGGAGCTAACCTTCAGGGAGCTGACCTTATAGAAGCTAACCTTGAAGGAGCTAATCTTCAAGGAGCTAATCTTCAAGAGGCTAATCTTCGAGGAGCTAACCTTCAAGAGGCTAACCTTCGAGGAGCTGATCTTTTTTATGCTGATCTTACAGAGGCTAACCTTCAAGGGGCTAACCTTATGGAGGCTAACATTGAAAGGGCTACCCTTCAATTAGCTAAACTTCATTTGGTTAACTTTAAAGAGGCTAACCTTCAAGGAGCTAACCTTCAAGGGGCTGACCTTTATGGAGCTAACCTTCAAGGAGCTAACCTTCAGGGAGCTAACCTTTATGGAGCTGACCTTCAAGAGGCTAAACTTGAAGGGGCTAACCTTGAAGGGGCTAAACTTGGGGGAGCTAAACTTGAAAGGGCTTACCTTATAGAGG
>CAZCKG010000187.1:0-5021 GCA_964498825.1 uncultured Methanosarcinales archaeon | reverse complement strand
TGTAATTTATTTTCATAGTATTAATTCCCTTATTTATTAAGTTCCTATGCCATTTTTGAGTGTAGCGAATCAGACCTGTGCAGTTGCATTTGCAGTGCAATTCCCAAGAAATCTTCAAGTTCCTGTGATCCAGAATCGCAACTCGGGCATTAGAATAGCTGACTCTCCCCTCTATTCCACTTCCAGAAGCTCTGCTTGAGCAGGTAGAAAGAAAAAGGAATTAGCAGAAGGTCTGCAAGCACGTAATAAAGGCCAAACATCGACAGGATGATATTGATAATCAGGAGAGGCATGACTGAAAGGGTGTAAAGAGCAAAGGTCCTTCCGTTGTAGAGGTTTATAGAGGGAGAAAGTCCTGTCAGATAAACAAGTATGGAGACCATGTAAAATGAGATCGAAATGAAGAGCAGTAGTGATGGAATCAAGGATGTAGGTTCTTTATTAAGGACAAGCAGAGTAAGAATCAGAAGCGGGATTAGATTAAGGAAAAAGTAACTATTAAGCTTGCTCTTTATCATATCCGAGGCCCTGATGGGAAAAAATGCGTAGGAGGCAAAGATATCGTATTCTGTGAGCCAGTTATACATTGAAGATGAAAGTACTCCCAGTACCAGGGAAAAGAGGGCTAGAGTATTCAAAGCCGGGATAACCTGTCCAAGGGCTGACAGCAGCATCCATATAAGGGCTACGGGAAGCAAAAAAGAGAAAATAACTTTTCCGAGTCCTCCTTCGCTTCTTTTCAGGTCAAGAAAATCTTTTGCAACGAAAGCTGCATACCTGTATGATTTCAAATGTTCGCAAAGTCTGGAAAATGAGTTTGAAAAGCTCTTTTTAGTCTGGGGATAATCTACCTTCAGGAAAACGAGAGAAAAGGAAGAGGGAATGATTATAAGGGCAAAAGAAAGTAGAAGCTGATCTTTTGAAGGATTAAGGAAAAGAGATAAGCTTGGCAGGCTATAGAATACATTTGAATTCAGATTTTCGGAAGCAAAGAGCAAGAAAACGAATACAGCCAGCAAACCAGAAAGTAACAGTTTTCCTGAATGTGCATAAACAGTAGACAGGAAAAAAACCAGAGACAACCCTATCATGAAAGAAAAAGAAAGGGTTACGAGGAGAACAAGCAGAGTGTAAGGAAGCTGAAAGTCGCCTGAAGGAACAAGTTCTGCAGCAAGAGCAAAACCAGAAATAAAAGGCAGGATGTAAAGTACAAAATAGTATACAATGTCTTTTATAAGGAAATTTGCAAAGATTTTTCTTTGGGATACAGGAAGTGTCCTTGAAGAATAAGCTATAAGGCTTGCCTGTCCGAAGCGCCTGTTCATAAATTCACGACCCATGAGCCCGAAAGCTCCGACCATGCTGCCTAAAATCAAAAAAACATAATGCATCCCAAGACTTATTTGGGCATCCGTAAAGATTTCCCTGAAAATCGGCAGAACAAGACTTATGAAAAAAGTAAACAGAAAGATGAAAACAGGAAAGAGGGCAAAGCCACCGCTTCCAAAAATATTTGAGTGCATTCGCCATTCTTCTTTAATCATACTTTTAAATATGTCAAACATAAAAATCCCATGCTACAATCTTCTTATAGAATTCCTGCTGTATTAGTCCATAAAATCCGTCAGTATAATCCTTCGATAGAATCATCATGATCTATTTGTAGAATTATTGCTGTAATTAATGAACTCCTGCTATAATCCATTACTTTTCATTCTTGGCTGTATGTGTATTCCAGGCACTACATTTTTTGAAAACACAGATTGACGGCTGCTTAAGCCAGCACAGACATCTTACCTGGCCTGCTCACCAGTTCCAGGAAAAATTCTTCGAAGTTCCTGCCCTGAAGAACAGGATCATCAAGGCGACCTGTATAAACCAGTTTTCCTTTGTAAATGATTCCAATGCTGGTACAGATCTGCTTTGCAATTTCAAGGATATGAGTGGAAATAAAAATAGTTCCCCCGTTTTTCACATAACCTTTGAGAAAATCTTTGACTTTCCGCTGCATCACAGGGTCCAGGTTGATAAGAGGTTCGTCAATAATTGCAAGTTCCGGCTCATTCAGGAAAGCCTGGGCGAACATCAATTTTTGCCTTGTGCCTCTTGAAAGATCTTTGCACAATGAATTTTTCTGGTCTTCGAAATCAAAAAATTCAAACCATTTTTCACAGACATCCTCATACTGTTCCATTTTCCTGATCTTTGCAACAAAATGAAGGTATTCTTCTGCAGTCAAAAAACTGGGTGGAGTTTCCTGTTCAGGAATGACGCCTACCAGCTCTCGAACCTTAATGGGGTTTTCGAGTACATCCACCCCATGCACTCTTATGGATCCGGATGTGGGTTTTATTTGTCCGGTAATCATTTTGATTATAGTCGTTTTTCCTGAACCGTTCGGCCCCAGAAGACCAAAGAGTTCTCCTTTCCCAATGGAAAGGGAGACATCATTTACTGCTTTTGTACTTCCATAAGATTTAGAAAGATTTCTTACCTCAATCATACTTAAGTCTCCTATAAAGCAAAATTTTTCAGGCAAATAAAAGTACAATATCAATAATAGAGTTAGTAGAGTCAATCAAAGAATCAATTGTAGAGTCATAGAGTCAGTAATTTTTCCCCGAAACAACGAAGATTCAAAGAATCGAGATTGAAAATCGAAGGTTCACTCGGAAGGTTCACTCATAGAAAATTTTTATCATTGAAGAGTATTCTCTAAAAATATATAAAAGATTTTCTTATGTTTAGAAACTCCTTCTTACTCTTTTTGACAATAATTGATTAAGAGAACAACTTAATAAAGAAAGGAATAAAATAAAAAGTCACTAAAGTTTAACTACTACTAAAGGATTAAATTTAAAGCCTGTAATTTAAAGTTTACAATTTGAAGCTGAGCAATGAAAAAAGCTTCCATATCGCATTAACTTTTAATTTACTTTATTTAACTTATATTTTACCTTCTGTTCTATTTTATAGTCTTATTTTGTAACTATTAGCCTTTGTTTTCAATTATATCTTATCCTTCCTTCCTTGAATTAAAGATTATTTATTTGATATTTTATAAATAATGATATATTTTAATCGAATTTCTTCTTTTAACTCGTTCGTTTTTTCTCCTGAAAATTCTCCTTTGACAGAAAATTTTTGTTATTTAATGAATATATCTTTTCTATTTAATGGTATACAGGGATAACCTGTTATACGATTAATATAATCCTATATTCGATATCTAACGCACTATTGAAAAACTAACGTTATATTTTATATTTTATGAAATACTAACGCACTAATATATCCTATTAAATGTAAAATATAGTCCGGATGTTACACTGATAGTTTCACCTGTCTCCCTAAAAATAGAAAATTTATTTTTCTGAGGTGCCGGATAATGGATTTCGATGCGATCGACGATTTTATATACAATGTTGTCGGGATATTAGGATCAGATCAGAAAAAGCTTTGCAGTGCAGTTGATTTTGCTCTGGAATATGCCGAAAAAAATTCCTTTTCTCCCAAAACGTTGCTTGATCTCTCCAATGCATGCAAGCAGCAGAAAATGCTTATGGAAGAATATGTTTTTGCAAAAGCCTGTTTTATAAAGGCTTCCGGAAATCTCCATGAAGAAGCCTGCTTCGCTATGGGTACTGCAGCCCATGTGCTGGGCTTTTCCTTAGAAGCTGAGGCAAGCTATCTGGAAGTTCTAAAAGAAAATCCGGATAATGGAGATGCCAGATGTGCATATGCAGAGCTTCTAATAGAACTTGGAAAGATCCAGGAAGCTGAAGATGAATATAAAAAGGTACTTGAAGTATCTTCAATGCACGCAAAAGCAAATTCCGGATATGCTTATCTCTTGGCTGAATACGGTTATGTAAGAGAAGCAGAAGAACGTTACTTAAAGGCACTTGCAGTTGATCCTGATTATGTTCCTGCCAGAGGAGGGTACGCAAACCTGCTCTTTGAACTTGGAAGACTCAGGGATGCCGAAAAGGAATATAGAAGTGCAATAGAATTGGATCCTGAAGACCCAAGTCTTCACCACAACTATGGAGTTTTGTTATCTTTCCTTGGGCGTTCCTCAGAAGCTGAAGTTGAATACAGAACAGCTCTTTCCCTTAACCCAAGGCACAGGCGGACTCTCTTTAACTACGGAAACCTTCTTGCAAGAGAAGGAAGGGTCTCAGAAGCCGAGATACAATATATGGAAGCTCTTGCTATTGATCAGAATGATGCAAAAGTCCATTCCAATTATGCCAACCTCCTGGCCCGCTTTGGGAGACGGTACGAAGCTGAAATGGAATACAAAAAAGCTCTCACTCTGGACCCCGAAAGTGCTGAGGGGCATTATAGCTATGGAAACCTTCTTTCGGAAATGGGAAGACTTTCCGAAGCCGAGGATGAATATAAGAAGGCTCTTGTCCTAAATCCCTACTATCCTCCTATACATTACAGCTTCGGCTTGCTTTTGAGAAAAATGAGGCGCTTTGACGAAGCTAAAAATCAGTATATGAAGGCTATGCAGCTTGATCCTGATATCGGAAGCAAAATGACAGAAACATGGATCATTCTGGATTAAATCCATTATTTTGGTGATCAGGTTTCCTGCATTAATCTGGCATCCATATCTGGCACTTCTTTTATTATTTTTCCTATTTTTATTATTTTTATTGTCTTCATTAAATAGAGATGCACACAGGGTTTTCGTAAGAAACACGGTTAATATAACTGTATATCTTTTTTGCACGTATTTGTGCCTTTTTATTACATCTCTTGATCCCCAAAAATGAAAATTTTTAGCTCCCCTTTTTCAAAAAGAGAAAAGGCGGCAGCATTACCGAGCCCCACATAATCAGGGCAAGAAAAAAGGGAAAGCAACTTTCCATCGAACCACCATTTGTATCCCTTTTCAAGGGCCGTATGTCCTCTTACTATTCTCTTCAAATTGTTTACTTCTAAGAAACCGTCCACAATATCAGGCCCAAACTCCTTTACTGTGGAGCCCCTAATGGAGTTGGTAAGTC